>JBKOZW010000084.1:0-12710 GCA_046726095.1 Actinomycetota bacterium | reverse complement strand
GGTTCGTGCCGTCGTTTTCGCTGCCTCGGCAGGTACCCGATCGCGGGATTGTGCGCTGCGCGCCCCTGCTGTCTGCGGCGGACCAAGGATACGGACCGCGCACGGGAGGCGGCAACGGGTCGGTGGCCTGGGCTCTCGGGGGCCCTTCGCAGGTCGCAGGCCTAAAGACCAACCTCGGCTCGGTCGAAAGCCTCGATAGCAACCGCGCGACTTGCGGTTCTCGGTCCGCGTGCCCGGAAAGCACCCGGGCTTCGCGACGCATGGAAGAGGTGACACGAGACGGTGCCGAACGAGATGGACGAGATCGTCGCGGAGTTCCTGATCGAGAGCATCGAGAGCCTCGACCGGCTGGACCGCGACCTGCTCGTCCTGGAGCGCGAGCCCGGCTCTCGCGAGGTGCTCGCCAGCATCTTCCGCACGGTCCACACGATCAAGGGCACGTGCGGGTTCCTCGGCTTCGGTCGGCTCGAGCGGGTCGCGCACGCCGCCGAGAGCCTGCTCGCGGGCCTGCGTGACGGCTCGCGGTCGATGACGCCCGAGATCGCCGAGGCCCTCCTCCGGACGGGCGACGCGCTCCGCGCGATGCTTGACCGGATCGGCGCGACGGGGGCCGAGGGCGAGGATCAACACGACCATCTGGTCCGCGATCTCGGCCGGCTGCGTGAGGGATCGACGGAACGGCCGGCGGCGCCGGTCGTCCCGGCGGCAGCCGGGCTGCGCTCCGAACGCCGCCGTTCGCTGTCGGACACGACCGTCCGTGTCGACGTCGCGCTGCTGGATCGGTTGATGACGCTCGTCGGCGAACTGGTGCTCGCGCGCAACCACCTCGTCCAGCTCGCGGACGGCAGCGAGGACCTCGCGCTGGCATCCGCCTCCCAGGGCGTGGACAGGATCACCGCCGAACTGCAGGACGGCGTGATGAAGACGCGGCTGCAACCGATCCGGACGACCTGGGCGGCGTTCCCACGCGTCGTTCGCGACCTCGCGATCGCCCTGGGCAAGCAGGCGCGGTTGGAGACCGAAGGGGAGGACACCGAGCTCGACCGGTCGATCATCGAGGCGATCAAAGACCCCCTGGCGCATCTGGTCCGGAACGCGATCGACCACGGGATCGAGTCGCCCGAGGAACGGACCAGGGCCGGGAAACCGAAGGAGGGGGTCGTCCTGGTCAGGGCCTACCACGAAGGAGGGCAGGTCACGATCGAGGTCACCGACGACGGCCGCGGCATCGACACGGCAGCGATCCGAACCAAGGCCGTCGAGCAGGGGGCGATCGCCGCCGATCAGGCGAGCCGGATCTCGGAACGGCAGCTCATCGACCTCCTCTTCCTTCCCGGCTTCTCCACGGCCGACCACGTGACCACCCTGTCCGGCCGCGGCGTCGGGATGGACGTCGTCCGAACGAACATCGAGCGCGTCGGGGGGAGCATCGACGTCACGGGCGAACCCGGCGGCGGCACCACGTTCAAGATCCGGATCCCCCTGACGCTCGCCATCGTTCCCGCGCTCATCGTGAGCACCGACGGGCAGCGGTTCGCGATCCCGCAATCGAACGTGCTCGAGCTGGTCGCCGTGGGAGCCGACGATCTCGCCACGGTCTACGACGCGACGGTGTACCGGCTGCGCGATCGGCTGGTCCCGGTCGTCTCGCTCGCCGCCGGATTCGGGTCGAGGGATCGTGCTCGCGCGACCGGCTACCTGGTCGTTGTTCGCGCTGACGATCGTCGCTTCGGCCTGCTCGTGGACGGGCTGAGGGACTCGGTCGAGATCGTCGTGAAGCCACTCGGCCGGCATCTGAGCGGTCTGGACGTCTTCGCCGGCGCGACGATCCTGGGCGATGGCTGCGTCGCCGCGATCGTCGACGTCGTGGGGCTGGCGGATCGCGCCGGCATCACCAGCGCCGATCCGGATCGCTGCGATGTCCCAAGCGAGACGCCTCTCTCGGACGCGGACACCGCCTCCCTCCTCGTGTTCTCGGACCCGTCGGGCGCCCGGATGGCGGTCCCACTCGGTGCGGTCGATCGGCTCGAAGCGTTCCCTCGAGCCTCCGTCGAGCGATCCGGCACGAGCGACGTGGTCCGTTACGGAGACCTGATCCTCCCGCTCGCCCGGGTGGACGAGCTCCTGGTCGATCGCCGGCGGGAACGTCGGTACCCCGGTGAGGAGATGCCCGACGACCTGCAGGTCCTGGTCCACCGAGACGGCGAGGGGCCGGTGGGCGTCGTCGTCGGCCGGATCATCGACATCGTCGACCGGCCGCTCGAGCTCCAGCCAGCAACCAGAGTGGGCGTTCGCGGCACGATGATCGTCGACGGACGGGTGACGGAGATCCTCGACCTTCCGGTCCTGCTCGAAGGGCGGAACGAGCACCGCGGCGACACGCTCGGAGCGAGCGCGGGAGCGGCGTCGTGAAGGGCCTCGCTACGTTCACGATCGACGGCCGGTCGTTCGGCGTGGACGTTTCGCGCGTGCAGGAGGTCGTCCGTCCGCAGAAGGTGACGCCGATCCCGCTCGCGCCGCCGGGGGTGGCCGGGCTGATCAACCTCCGAGGGGAGATCGTGACCGCGCTCGACCTCCGCGTCCGGCTCGGATCGGAGACGAGGGCCGGCGACCGCGCCATGAACCTGATCATGACCAGCGACCAGGGTCCCGTGAGCCTCCTCGTCGATGAGGCGGGCGAGGTACTCGAGGTCGACGACGGACGCTTCGAACCGCCCCCGGCCACGCTCCGTGGTGCGGCCCGGGACCTGATCGTGGGCACGTACACGCTCGAGGATCGCCTGTTGATGGAGCTCGACGTCGCGAAGGTGATCGATGACACGGTCCCTTCGGGGACCGATGCGGAGGTGGAGGGTCGATGAAGCTCGGCCGGAAGTCCGATCGGAACCGTGACGGCGTCACGCGTACGGCGGGGTCCGCGAAGGTCTCCGCGCGTTTCCGCTGGACGATCGGCCGCAAGATCGTCGCCCTCGGGCTGGCCGGCCTGTGCGTGGCCGTCGGGGCGATGCTGATCCAGCGAGCCGCGATCGGATCCCTCGCCACCGCGAGCGACCGCACCGCGACCACCGCAGCCGCGGTCCGCGCCGGCACCCAGGCGAGTGCAAAGCTCGACGCGCTGCGCGGCGACGTCTTCTTGGCGATGGTCGCGAGCGACAAGGGCGAAGCGAAGGCCGCCGAGATGACGCTCCAGGCCGACGGCAGGGCGATGCTCGACGGGCTCGCCGAGGCGCGGCGTCGACTGGACGCCGACCCGACCCTCGTGTCTCGACTCGACGTGATCGGCGCACAGGCGGCGAACTTCTTCGAGAGCGCGAAGACGCTCGCGGCCCTCGCAGTGAGCCATCGGTCCCAGGCCGTCGCCCAACAGGCTTCGTTCGAGCAGTCCGCGCAGGACCTCCATCAGATGCTCGCGGATGTCACCGACGTGATGCAGGCCGAGGCTACCTCCGCGGCCGAGGATGCCAACCTCGAAGCGAGCCGCGTCCGCGCGATGCAACTGTGGTTCACGATCGCGGTCTTCGCCGGGCTGTTCTACGCGGCCCGGCTCGTGGCGCGCAGCATCACGCGTCCGCTCGGCCAACTGGTGGTGGGTCTGGACTCGCTGGCTGACGCGGACCTGACGGCCGGCGTCCGCGTGAAGGGCGAGGACGAGGTCGCGCAGCTCGGGACGTCGTTCAACAGGGCGGTCGACGACCTCTCGACGGTGGTGCGGCGGATCCGGGAGTCGGCCTGGACCCTCGCCACGTCCTCGGAGGAGCTCTCCGCCACGAGCACCCAGATGGGCGCGTCGGCGGAAGAGACGTCGGCGCAGGCGAACGCCGTCTCGGCCGCCGCGGAGCAGGTCTCGGCGAACGTGAACACCGTCGCTGCGTCGGCCGAGGAGATGTCCGCGTCCATCCACGAGATCGCCGCATCCGCGCACGAGGCGGCGGACGTCGCCGCCCAGGCCGTCCAGACGGCGAGCGCCACGAACGAGACCGTCCGCCAGCTCGGGGATTCGTCCGCGGAGATCGGTGAGGTGATCAAGGTGATCACATCGATCGCGGAGCAGACCAACCTGCTCGCGTTGAACGCCACGATCGAGGCCGCTCGCGCTGGAGACGCCGGCAAGGGGTTCGCGGTCGTCGCGAACGAGGTGAAGGAGCTGGCGAAGGAGACCGCGGCCGCCACGGAGGAGATCGGGCAGAAGATCGTCGCGATCCAGGGAGACGCACAGGCGGCCATGACCGCGATCGACAC
The DNA here is from genome assembly GCA_046726095.1 of Actinomycetota bacterium. GTDB lineage: Bacteria > Actinomycetota > UBA4738 > UBA4738 > HRBIN12 > AC-51. The sequence goes on along the minus strand of JBKOZW010000084.1, from coordinate 8,471 downwards.
GATCTCGGACGTGATCACCCGGATCAACGACATCCAAGGGACGATCGCGTCCGCGGTCGAGCAGCAGACCGCCACGACGAACGAGATCACGCGTCACGTGACCGAGGCGGCGGGCGGCGCCGGAGAGATCGCCGCGAACGTGACGGGGGTCGCGCAGGCCGCGCAGGACACCTCGTCCGGGGCCTCGTCGGTACAGGCGGCCGCGCAGGACCTCGCGAGGCTCGCCGAGGAGCTGAACCTGACGGTCTCGCGATTCATCGTCGAGGGCGCGGCGCGCCTCCGACGGATGCCTGCCGGCCGTTCGTCGGACGGTGCAGCGGCGGCTCGGCGCGACCCATCCCTGGTCGGGGCCGCGTTCGGGCCGGACGGGAACGGCTCAACGTGATGACGACGATGGACGGAGCGATGGATGGGACGGAGGAAACGATGCGTGCACTGGTGATCGATGACTCACGAGCGATGCGGATGCTGCTCAATCGCGAGCTCGTCGCGCTCGGCTTCGAGGTGTTCGAGGCGGGTGACGGCAACGACGCCCTTGCCCGGCTCGCGGAGCTGGGACCGGTCGATGTCGTCCTCGTCGACTGGACGATGCCGGGCATGGACGGGATGACGTTCGTCCACCAGATCCGCTCCGACGCCGCCTACGAGGAGATGCGTGTGGTGATGATCACCTCGGAGAGCGATCCCGCGCAGATCTTCCACGCGCTGATGGCGGGCGTCGACGAGTACGCCACGAAGCCGATCACGCGCGAAGCGCTCTCGGAGAAGCTCGGGCTGGTCGGGCTGGTCGAACAGGACTGATGGCCCACCCGCGCGTCCTGGTCATCGACGACTCCGTCGTCGCACGTCGGCTCGTCTCGAAGGCCATCACGGCCGACGGCACGGTCGAGGTGGTCGGCACGGCGAACGACGGCCGGGTCGCGCTCATGCAGATCGAGCGCCTCCGACCGGACGCGGTGACGCTCGACCTCGACATGCCGGTGATGGACGGCCTGGAGACGGTGGAGGCGATCCGCGAGCGGTGGCCCCACCTCCCCGTGATCATGGTCAGCACCTACACGCTCCGCGGCGCGCAGGTGACGCTCGACGCGCTCGCACTGGGGGCGAACGACTACGTCGTCAAGCCGAGCGGCAGCGCGAGCCCCACCGAAGCGATGGCTCGGATCCGCGACGAGCTCGTCCCGCGGATCCTCACGCTCTGTCCGCACGCCGTCGCAGGACCGACGGCGGAGGGCCCCGTCGAGGCGATCGCGAGCGCGTCGCGCGGGGCCGCGGCCCCCGGCCCCCCGGCGTTGGGCCCCTACGTGGCGATCGCGAACGCGTCGCGCGGGCCTTGGGCCCGCGTCGAGGCGTTCGCTATCGCCGTCTCGACGGGCGGCCCCACCGCGCTCGGATCGCTCCTCGCGGCGCTCCCGGCCGACCTCCCCGTTCCCGTCCTCATCGTCCAGCACATGCCTCCGATGTTCACGCGCGTGCTCGCCGAGCGGTTGGACCGAACCTGCGCGATCCGCGTCCTCGAGGCCGCCGACGGTCACCTGCTCGAACCCGGCACCGTCCGGATCGCGCCCGGGGACCGGCACATGGTGGTCGAGCGAGCGCTCGCCGGGGTCCGCGTCGGCACGAACACCCTTCCCCGCGAGAACTCCTGCAGGCCGTCCGCGGATCCGCTGTTCCGCTCCGTCGCCGACGCGTACGGAGCGCACGCCCTCGGTGTCGTGATGACGGGGATGGGAACCGACGGCCTCCGCGGCGCCCAGCGCCTCACCGAGGCCGGGTCACGCGTGATCGTGCAGGACGAAACGTCGAGCGTCGTCTGGGGCATGCCCGGATTCGTGGTCCGCGCTGGCCTCGCCGACGCGGTCGTGCCGCTCAACGAGCTGACGAGAGAGATCGAGGCGCGCCTCGAGGCCGGACGGGTCCACGCGGCGAACCTGCGACCGATCGGAGTGGGTCCGTGATGCTCGCCGAGCCGGACTTCGACTACATCCGTGACCTCGTTCGGGATCGCGCGGCGATCGTCCTCGAACCGGGGAAGGAGTACCTCGCCGTGACGCGGCTGGATCCGGTGGTGCGCCGCGCCGGGTTGGGATCGCTCTCCGAGCTCGTGGCGACCCTCCGGGCGGACGACGACCCTGCGCTCGGCGAACAGGTCGTCGACGCCCTTACGACGAACGAGACGACCTTCTTCCGGGACGTGCATCCGTTCGAGAGCCTCCGGACCCACATCCTGCCGGCCCTCATCGAGCGCAAGCGCCTCTCCCGGTCGCTGTTCATCTGGTCCGCGGGCTGTTCCAGCGGACAGGAGCCGTACAGCGTCGCGATGCTGATCCGTGAGGACTTCCCCGAGCTCGCCGGTTGGCAGGTGTCGATCCTGGGAACCGATGTCTCCGCCGCGATGCTCCAGCGTGCCCGGACCGGACGCTACGGTCAGATCGAGGTGAACCGCGGCCTTCCCGCGCACCTGCTCGTGAAGTACTTCCGCCGCGCGGGCCTGAGTTGGGAGCTCGATGCGTCGATCCGTGCGATGGTCCGGTTCCGGCGCCAGAACCTGGTCGATCCCTGGCCGTCGTTCCCGTCGATCGACCTGGTGCTGATGCGCAACGTGATGATCTATTTCGACGTCGCCGCCAAACAGGAGATCCTGGCTCGCATCCGCGACGTGCTCGCTCCTCAGGGCTACCTGCTCCTCGGCACGTCCGAAACCACCTTGCATCTGGATGACACGTTCCGGCGGCACGCAGTCGGTCGGACCGGCTGGTACCAGCGGGAACAGGCAACCCCGGTCGTCGCGCGGCCGGCGATGGGACAGGGATAAGGAGGCACGACATGGAATTCAGCAAGGAGGACCTCGGTCAGATCGTGACCGACATCTGGAGCTCGATGCTCGGGTTCCCGGTGGAGGCGCGGGGGGAGCCCGTCGTCGTCAACGGCACCCGCCACCTGTCGGCGTCCGTCCAGATCTCCGGCGGCTGGGACGGGACCGTCCTGGTCAGCTGCGCGGAAGAGCTCGCACGGAAGGTCGCGGCATCGATGTTCGACTCGGCGGAGGAGGCCACGTCCGACGACGAGATCCGCGACGCCCTCGGCGAGGTGGCGAACATGACCGCCGGCAACGTGAAGGCCCTCGTGGAGAGTTACTGCCGGCTGTCGCTCCCCATGGTGGCGGAGGGACGCGAGCTGGCGATCAGCATCCCCGGGAGCCGGGTGATCGCCGAGGCATCGTTCGACTGCGCGGACACGTCCCTCACCGTCGAGGTGTACGAGAAGGCGTGATCGACCGGGCCCTTGCCGCCGTCACGCCGACGCGACGCTCGCGTCCGACCCCCGCGGCTTCGTGGGGTCGATCCGCACGCCCGGGCCCATCGTGGAGGACACGACGAGCGAGCGGATGTACCGACCCTTCGCGGAGGAGGGCTTCGCCTTGAGGATCTCGTCGACGACGGCCAGGTAGTTCTCCAGCAGCGCCCGCTCATCGAACGACTTCTTGCCGATCACCAGGTGCACGTTCCCGGTCCGGTCGGCCCGGTACTCGATCTTCCCGCCCTTGATGTCGGCGACCGCCTTCTCGATGTCGTTGGTCACCGTGCCCGTCTTGGGGTTGGGCATCAGGCCGCGAGGTCCGAGCACCCTTCCCGCCTTGCCGACGGACGCCATCATGTCCGGCGTCGCGATCGCCGCATCGAAGTCGATCGTCCCCTTCAGCACGTCATCGAGGAGCTCGTCCCCACCCACGACGTCGGCGCCGGCATCGCGTGCCTCGCGGGCCTTCTCGCCTTGCGCGAAGACGGCGACCCGCACGCTCCGCCCGGTCCCGTTCGGGAGGCTCACCGTTCCCCGGATCGTCTGATCCTGCTTCCGGGTGTCGACCCCCAGCCGGAACGACACCTCGACGGTCTCGTCGAACTTGGCGTCCGGGAGCGACTTGAGGATGCCGAACGCCTCCGCGGGGGTGTGGTCCTGCGCGTGGTCGAACGTGGCGGCGCCCTCCCGGTAGCGCTTGCCGCGGACGGCGGTCATGCCTCGACCTCGACGCCCATGCTCCTGGCCGTCCCTGCGATGATCCTCGCCGCCATCTCGACGTCGTTCGCGTTGAGGTCGGCCATCTTCTTCTGCGCGATGTCGAGCACCTGAGCATGCGTCAGCGTCGCGACCTTGTCGCGGTTGGGAACGCCGGAACCCTTCTCGATACCCGCCGCCTGCTTGATCAGCTCGGCGGCCGGCGGCTGCTTCAGGATGAACGAGAACGAGCGGTCCTCGTAGATCGTGAGCACCGCGGGGATCACCTGCCCGGCCATCTGCTGGGTCTGCTCGTTGTACTGCTTGCAGAACTCCATGATGTTGACGCCGTGCTGACCCAGTGCGGTCCCCACAGGGGGCGCGGGAGTGGCCTGCCCGGCACGGATCTGCAACGTGACGGTCGCGAGGACCTTCTTCTTGGGTGGCACTTTCATCCTCCTCCTGCGGTCCGAACGGCCGGGTCGACCCGGCCTCCCGCGGGTTGATGGTTAGACCTTGGCGACCTGATCGAACGACAGCTCGACCGGGGTCTCGCGGTCGAAGATGTTGACGAGCACCTTGAGCTTGGCCTGATCCGGGTTGATCTCGCTGATCGTCCCGTTGAAGTCGGCGAACGGGCCGCTGATGATCCGCACCACGTCGCCTTCCTCGAATCCGAGGCGGACCTGAGGCTTCTGCTCTTCCTTCTTCACCGCCAGGATCTTCTCGACCTCCCGCTTGGAGAGCGGGGTCGGCTTGGATCCTGTACCTGCCGACACGAACCCCGTCACGCCCGGCGTGTTGCGCACGACGTACCAGGAGTCGTTGTCGTAGAACATCTTGACGAGCAGGTAGCCGGGGAAGACTTTCTTCTGGACGACCTGTTTCTTGCCCGACTTTATCTCCATCACGTCTTCCATGGGGATGTGGACGCGGAAGATCTTGTCCTCCATCTGCATCGTGTGGATCCGCGACTCGAGGTTGGCCTTGACCTTGTTCTCGTAGCCGGCGTACGTGTGCACGACGTACCAGTCGCCTGGACCACGGAACGGGTCCGACCCGGCAGCCTCCGCGACCTCCGGTTCAGCCGGTGGCTCGGCCGGCGCCTCCGCCTCGGGAACCACCACGAGCTCCTCCCCGACGAGCCGAAACGGCTCGTCGGGCGTGACCTCCCCGAGCGCCGCGTCGGCGTCACTGGCCGAGGCATCGTCGACGATCCGCTCGGCGAGGTCGGCCTCGCCGGCCGCCTCGTCGACGAGCTCCGTGATGATCTCGTCGGCCTGCTCGTCGATCCTTGCAGCCTCCTCGGGATCGCCCGCGGCGATCGCCTCGGCTTCCGCCTCCTCGGCCGCCTCGGCGATCTGGGCGGCGACGTCGACGCGCGCGACCGCGTCGTCGTCGAGCACCGCCGCCTGGTCGGCGGCGTCGAGGAGCTCCTCGTCGGTCGGGGTCGGTTCGTCGCTCACGATGCGTCCTTCATCTCCGTGGTGCCAGGAGTCGGGCCGGAACGGCCCGGCGAAGAGCAGCGGGATGTTCCCGGAGCGCCCCTTCGGGGCGCTCGCGCCCAGCGTGGAGCCAGTATAGGTGGGTGGTCCGAGGCCCGGCAAAGCCGGGCGTCAGTCGAGCAGGCTGAAGACGAGCTTGGAGAAGACGTAGTCGATGCCGAAGACGAAGGACGTGAGGACCGTGATCGTGACGAGCACCACGATGGTGTAGGTGACGAGCTCCTTGCGGGTGGGCCAGTCCACCTTCTTGAGCTCGAGTCGCACCTCTCGCAGGAACTGACGGGCCCCGGTGCGCTTGCGCTTCTCCTGCTGCGCCGCACGACGTGTGGTCGCGGGAGGCGCGGCGCGGCGATCCACGCCGGCACCTTTCTGGAGGCGCTCGGCGCGCTCCTGCGCTCGCTTCATCTGTCTGTTCATATGCTCCCTTGCAGGCGCGGAGGGACTCGAACCCCCAACCCCCGGTTTTGGAGACCGGTGCTCTGCCAGTTGAGCTACGCGCCTTCGGCGCCGGTCCCCCGAGGTCGGGGCCTCGGGTGCCCCAGTATAGCCCTGTCAGGTGGTCTCCAAGACCCCCGACACGCGGCCGCATTTCCCCTTGTCGGCTACGTGAGTCGCCGTGATCGCGGCCCTATGCTTCGGCGGACGACGACCGGCGCGGCCCCCAGACAAGCGAGGGCGTCCGATGAGTACGAGCGGTGTATCCCGCGGACCCGAGGAGTCCGGACTCCTCCGGCGTGGGTTCTTCCCCCGACGCGAACCGGCTCAGACCGAACCGGAGATCACCGAGCCCGAGGCTCGGCTCGTGGACCTGTTGCAGGGCGCGGTCGACGATCGTCTGGACGAAGGCCTCCGGACGATCGAGGAGCAGGCGACCGGGCTGATGCGCGAGGTCGCCGGCGAGGTTTGGCGTGCCTCCGCCAAGGACGTCCGTCCCGAGCAGGAGCGGATCGTCTCCATCCTTTCACGCGACCAGGCGATCCGGTCGCTGATCGCGTCCTCCGACGAACGGTTCCAAGCGCTCGCCGTCCGGAGCGCGAGCCTCGAAGATCACCTGAACGACCTCGCGGAGTCCGAGCGCCGGACCCGCCAGGCGATGGAAGATACGGCGCACGCGATCCGCGAGATCGCCGACTCCCCCACGCTCCACGGGGTCGAGGGCGTGCGGACCCAGCTCGAGATGGTCGAACGGCACATCGCCGAAGCCTTCGCGCACTTCGATCAGCGCGATGAGGCGATCGCCACCGAGGTGCTCGACCAGGTTCGCGAGCACGGCCAGCTGATCACGCGAGAGACGGCGCGCATCGTCGAAGCGATGCAGTCCTACGTCCAGGGCGGCACCGAGACCGTCGGGAGGCTCGCGCAGCGGATCGAGGAGCACGCGCGATTGTTCGTCCTCCAGGACCACAACATCGTCGAGCACGTCCGCGAGGCGGTCGACGATCAAGCGTCCGAGCTCACCGAGCAGATCGCGATGGTGCGGGAGAAGGTTGGTCTCCACGGGCGGGAACAGGAGCAGCTCCGCGCGTCGCTCGAGCACGCGATCGACGCGCGGATGCGCGGGCTCGCCGAGTTGATCCGTTCCGATTCGACGGCCCTGCGAGGCCTGATCCAGGACCAGGCGGGCATGGTCGTGACCTCCGACGGAGCGATCGACGCCGCGCCGTTCGTGCGGGTCGTGGACGAGCGGATGTCGGCGCTCGAGCACATCGTTGAGGAGCGGATGGCGGCCCTCGAGCGCGCGATGGAGCAGGAGGTCCTCGCTCTGTCGACCGCCGCGAGCGCGAGCGTCGAGCGCAACGTCGAGCGGATGAGCGCCGCCACCGGTTCGATCGAAGGACTCGATGAGCTGTTCGCGGAGACGCAACAGGCCTTCGCCGAGCGGATGATGAACCACATCGACGAGCGGGTCACCGCGATCGCCCGGTTGATCCGATCGGACTCGCAGGCGCTCGCCGAGCGGATGTCCCACGCCGGCGGCGGCGCGGCCGAGGCCGCCCTCGATCCGGAGCTGGTCCGGCAGTTGATCCGATCGATCAAGGAGCTCGAGGCGGGGGTCGCCTCCGACATGGTCGGCACCGTCGACCGACGGTTCCAGACGCTGTCGGATCAGCTCCACAAGGAGACCCAGCTCCAGACCGAGGCGATGCTCAAGATCGCGGAGGTGCTCGGCGAGAAGATCGACCGGCTGTCGATCCGGGTCGACGAAGGCGTCGGCAACGACCTGCACATCGTCGTGGACCGGATGTCGGACGCGATCCGCGCGATGACGACCGTTCGTCGCGAGAGCGCGTAGTCCCGAGTCACGCCAGACGGACGCGGGCCGCTCCCTTCTTCACGGGCCATTCGTCGCGCCCGTCGCGCTCCACGGTGACCCAGGTTTCGAGCACCGCGGTCCCGGCCTCGGCGTCGACCGACCGGACCCGTCCGCCCGCCACGATCGTGTCGCCCATGAAGACCGGCGCACGGAACTGCGCGGTCACGGACAGCACGGCGGCGGACCCCCCGGCCCACGCCACGACGGCCGACGTCATGTGCCCCATCGTGAACATCCCGTGGGCGATGATCCCCGGGAATCCGACCGATCGCGCGAACGCATCGTCCAGGTGCAACGGGTTCCGGTCGCCGCTCGCCTCCGCGTAGGCGGCGACGTCTTCCCGGGTGACCACCCTGCCAAGCTGCGGGAGCTCGTCCCCCACCGCGACGGCGGTCAACGGCTTCACGCGCGCGCTCCCCGTTCCAGCATCTGGGACCGCGCGGTGCACACGACGTGCTCGTCGGCGTCGAGCAGGTCCATCGCGATCGTGAGGAAGCCGCTGCCGCCCTTGTGCCGGATCGATTCGATCCGGGCGCGCACGCGGAGCGTCTCGCCCTCCCGCAGCGGGCGAACGAACTCGTAGTCCTGCGAGCCGTGCACGACGCGGGTGAAGTCCTGTCTCTTATACACATCTCCGAGCCCACGAGACAACGGTC
>JBKOZW010000083.1:0-15027 GCA_046726095.1 Actinomycetota bacterium | reverse complement strand
GCGCCCGGGATCCGGATCGACCCCAAGTGAACGTGCCCATCCACGACCTCGCCGTGCAGGACGTTCGCCGCACCGACGAACCCGGCGACGAACGGCGTCACGGGCTGGTCGTAGATGTCGCCGGGCGAGCCGACCTGCTCGACGCGTCCCTCGTGCATCACCACGATCTGGTTCGCCAGCTCGAGCGCCTCCTCCTGGTCGTGCGTCACGAGCAGCGACGTCACACCGAGCTCGCGATGGAGCTCGTCGAGCCAGCGACGGAGGTCCTGCCGCACCTTCGCGTCGAGCGCCCCGAACGGCTCATCGAGGAGCAGGACCTTCGGTTGAGGTGCGAGCGCGCGAGCGAGCGCGACCCGCTGACGCTGGCCGCCCGAGAGCTGCTCCGGATATCGGTCTGCGAACGGCTCCAGGTGGACGAGCTCGAGCAACTCGTGCACGCGCGCGTCCGAGGTGGACCTGGCCTCCCTCCGGACCCGCAACCCGAAGGCGACGTTGTCGGCGACCGTCATGTGCCGGAACAAGGCGTAGTGCTGGAACACGAACCCGACCCGCCGCTCCTGGACGCTCTTGATCGTGAGCTCTTCGTCGCCCATCAGGATGCGGCCTGCCGTGGGCGCCTCGAGTCCGGCGATCATCCGCAGCACCGTGCTCTTGCCCGAGCCGGACGGCCCGAGCAGCGCCGTGATCGCCCCGGCGGGCGCGGTGAACGTCACGTCGGAGACCGCTTCGAAGTTCCCGAATCGCTTGGTGAGTCCTTCGACGACGATGGGCGTGCTCATGTGCGTTCCCTTTCGCGTTCCTGACGGTGCCGGAGGAACTCGATCACCAGCAGCAGCGTGACCGACACGGCGGCCAACAGTAGGGCGACGACGTACGCGGCGGGGATCTGCCGCTCCTCGTACGCGCGGAAGATGTAGAGCGTCGCGGTCTCGGTCTTGCCTTGGAGCAGACCGCTCACGATCAGGACGGCGCCGATCTCGCCGATCGCGCGTGCGGTCGTGAGCGCGACCCCGTACGCGAGCGCCCAGCGGATGTTCGGCAACGTGACCTTGAAGAACGTCTGCCACACGGAGGCGCCGAGCGTGCGAGCGGCGTCCTCCTCGTCGAGCCCGATCTCCTCCAGCACCGGCACGACCTCGCGGATCGTGAAGGGGATGCAGATGAAGATCGTCACGAGGACCATGGACGGCAGGGCGAAGATGATCTGGATGCCCCGAGAGTGGAAGAACGGTTCGAACCATCCGCCCGGACCGAACAGGACGAGCGCAGCGAGTCCGACGGTGACCGGCGACAGCGCGAAGGGCAGGTCGACGGTCGCGTTCAACAGCGCTCGTCCCCAGAACCGCTGCCGGACGAGCACCCAGGCGACCACCACGCCGAAGAGCCCTGTGACCAGCACGGTGATGACCGTGATCACGGCCGTGAGCTCGAGCGCGTGCACCACGTCGGGCGACGTGAGCGTCTCCCCGACGACGTGGAGCCCAGGCTTGAGCGCCGTGATCACGATGCCGACGAGGGGCACCAGCAGGAGGAGGCCGACCCAGACGAGGCAGACCGCGACGAGTGCGCCACGTCCGCGCGCCCGAGGCATGGCGGTGGTGTCGCTCACGACGCGCTCTCCTTCGGTCGGAGCAGCCGGCTCGTGATCAGCACCAGGACGAAGGACATCGCGAACAGGAGCGTCGCGACGGCTGCTGCCTCGGCCGGCTTGAACTGCGACGTCAGCTGGAAGATGAACACCGGCGCCGTCAACGTCTTCTTCGGGATGTTCCCGGCGACCAGGATGATGCTCCCGATCTCTCCCAGGCACCGAGCGAACGTCAGCAGCGTGCCGGCGACCACGGCCGACCGGATCGCGGGGAACACGATCCGGCGGAAGATCGTCGTCGGGGCGGCGCCGAGCGTCGCCGCCGCTTCCTCCTCCGCCGTGTCGAGTTCCTGGAGCACAGGTTGGACGTTGCGCACCACGAGGGGGAGCGTGACGGTGCAGAGCGCGATCACGATCGCGATCGGCGTGAACAGGACCCGGATGCCCAGGTCGTCCAGGAACCGCCCGAAGAGCGATCCCGGCCCGTACAGCGCTAGGATCATCACGCCCGTGACGAGCGTCGGGATCGCGAGCGGCAGATCGACGACCGCCGTCAACGCCCGGCGACCGGGGAACCGATACCGCACGAGCACCCACGCGAGCATCGTTCCCATCACCGCGTTGAAGAGCGCGGCGATCGAAGAGGTCCAGAGCGTCAGCGTGATCGCCGGCCAGGCGGCCGGCGACGACATGGCGTCGCGGAAGGTCGCGAACCCGTCGCCGAAGCCCTTCGTCACGACCGCGGCCACCGGCAAGACGATCAGCAGTCCGAGGTACACGATGGCGGTGCCGCGCAGCGCGAGATGCCGCAGCGCGGCTGCGGTCCTCGGAGAGGACCGCAGCCGCGAGCGGGCATCCAGCGTCTGCGCGGCCCCGCCCATGCTCAGCCGTTCGCGATCGCCTGCGTGGCGATCCCGCCGTCGCTGAACAGCTTCTCGTTCAGCGCGTCCCAGCCGCCCAGGTCGTCGACCGTGAACAGGTCCTCGATCGCCGGGTAGCCGTTCGCGGGGTCACCCGCGGCCGCCTCCTTCGGATCCGTCGAGCGCAGGTAGCCGACGGTGCTGTAGAAGTCCTTCGCCTCCTTCGTGTGCAGATAATCGACGAAGGCGTTCGCGACATCCTCGACGCAGTGCGCCTCTGCGTTCGCGTCCACGACCGCAACGGGGTTCTCGATCAGGACCGTGCCCTTCGGGTAGACGGCATCGTCCGACTGACCGGCGGCCTGCGCGGTCTTGACCTCGTTCTCGTACGTGATGGCGACGTCGCCGTTGCCGGACTCGAAGTTCTGGATCGAGTCACGCGCGCTCTTGTCGTACGCGATGACGTTGTGGGTCACGTTCTGCAGGAGCGTCGTGGCGCCCGCTTCGTCGCCCTTCGCGATCCCGGGGACGTCGCCTCGCAGCGCGGCGCCCCACAGGGCCACCAGGTTCCACCGGGCGCCGCCACTCTGCGCCGGGTCCGGGGTCAGGATGCCCGTGCCCTCCGTGGCGAGGTCGTTCCAGTCCCGGATGCCCTTCGGGTTGCCGGGGCGGATATCGAAGACGGCGACCGAGGCCGACACCATCCCGCCGTCCGGCACCTGCGTCCAATCATGCGTGATGAGGCCGGCGTCCTCGATCGTCTGGATATCCGGCGCGAGCGAGAGCGCGACCACGTCGGAGCCGAGCCCGTTCACGACGTTCTGCGCCTGCGTCGTCGAGCCTGCGTAGGACTCCTGGAACAGGACCGTCTGGCCGGTCTGATCCTTCCACTCCTTCACGAAGGTCGGGATGATCTTGGCGTCGTAGACCTCGCGCGGCGTGCTATAGGCGGCGAAGTTGATCACGACGGAGCTCGAGGGCGAGGCCGGGCACGAGCCGCCCGTCGCACCGTTCGCGCTCGACCCAGAGCAGGCGGTGAGCGCGACGGACCCGACGGCGAGCACCGTAGCCAGGATGCGGGACGGATACCACCGAAGCATGCATAGCTCCTTCCGATCGGGTCGATGCGCAGTGCACATCGGCTCGCGTCTTGGGGCTCGGCCTCCGGTGGTCCGGTCAACCGAAGCGATCTGCACGTTGGCGGCGGGTACCGCGCCAACTCAGGAACCAGGCTCCGGGTGTCCGGTCGCCATGGTTGCTCCCCTAACGGATACCGGACCGGTGGTGTGGCTGTCAATCGGACCATCGGAACCTTCACCGAACCGCGACACCCCCGCACCTCCACCGCGTAGCATCCGGCTGATGGTGGACGCATCGGAGCCGCAGGCGGACGAGCAGCTGGCCGGGCTCGCGCTCACCGACGAGGAGAAGCTCGTCTTGGCCAAGGTCGCCGACATCTTGCGGAAGATCCAGTTCGGCACGGTGGTCCTCGTCGTGCAGGACGGCAAGGTCGTCCAGGTGGAGATGGCGGAGAAGTTCCGTCTGCGCTGATGGCCGACGCCGTGCACGCGATCGCGAACACCCAGCCCGCTCCGGCGGAGCCGAAACTCGCGGTGCGCGATCTGGTGGTCACACGCCGCACCGGGTCGGGCGACGTGATCAGGGCGACCGACCGGCTCTCGTTCGAGGTCGCGACCGGCGAGTTCGTGTGCTTGCTCGGCCCGAGCGCGTCGGGGAAGACCCTGCTGCTCAATGTCCTCGCCGGGCTGGAGGAACCGACGAGCGGCGAGGCACTCCTGGACGGTCGCCCGATCGTCGGTCCCGGGCCGGATCGCGCCGTTCTCTTCCAGGAACCGTCGCTGTTCCCGTGGCTCTCGGTGCTCGGCAACGTCGAGCTGGCCCTCGAGTTCGTCGGGACGCCAGCCGGCGAGCGCCGCGACCTGGCGCGGCGGTGGCTCGCGAACGTGCACCTCGAGCGGTGGGCCGACGCGCAGCCGCACGAGCTCTCCGCCGGGATGCGGCAGCGTGCCGCGCTCGCGCGCGCGCTCGCTGCCGATCCCGACGTCCTCTTGGGCGACGAGCCGTTCGGAGCGCTCGACGCGCAGGCCAGGGAGCTGCTCCAGCGCGAGATCCAGCGCGTGTGGCTCGATTCGGAGAGCCGCACCACCTTCCTGTTCGTGACGCACAATGTCCGCGAGGCGGCGCTGCTCGCCGATCGCGTCCTGGTGATGTCCGCCGCGCCCGGACGACTCCTCGAGGAGTTCCGGATCCACGCCCCCAGGCCACGGAGCCTCGACGACGTCCTCGTCGCGCGCGTTGTCTCCGAGATCCACGATTTGCTGATGCAGGAGGTCGACGCGAGTGTCGCGCGCGAGATGGCTCGCTAGGGAGCTGGGGCCGCCGCTGGTCGGGATCTCCGGAGCGATCCTCGTTTGGGCGTTCCTGGCGTGGACGACGTCGATCCCGTCGCCGGCGACGGTCTGGCCCGCGTTCGTCGACGGGATGCGCGACGGGACGCTTCCCGACGCGGCCGCGAAGACCCTGATCCGTCTCGCATTCTCCTTCGTCGTGGCGGTCGTGATCGGGACGACGCTCGGCATGGCCCTCGCCCTGAACGAGTTCACCCGTCGGGCGGTCCGACCGCTCGTCGTGGCGCTCCAGATCACGCCGTTCGTCGCCTGGGTGCCACTGGCCGTGATCTGGTTCGGGACGACCGAACGCGCCGTCGTCTTCGTGACGATCGTCGGCTCGTTCCCGGCGATGACGCTCGCGACACTCCAAGCGGTACGCCAGGTGCCGCCGGTGTACGAACGAACCGGACGCACGCTAGGCGCCCGCGGCTGGCCGCTCTACCGGAAGGTGATCCTCCCGGCGGCCCTTCCCGGCGTGATGGCGGGGCTGCAGCAAGCCTGGGGCTTCGCGTGGAAGGCGCTGATGGCGGGCGAGCTGATCGTCGCAGCTGCGCACGCCGGCCTTGGACATCTGCTGGATCCACGGGAGGGCGTGGCCATCCCGACGGTGTTCGCCGCGCTCGCCGTGATCCTCGTGATCGGCGTCGCGGTGGACTACCTGTTGTTCGGCCAGCTCGACCGGCGGATCCGCCGGCGGCGAGGCTTGGTCGTGGAGGCCTGACCGGCTCAGTCTCGCTCGAACGGGGTCTCGGACGTCAGGATCTCCACGCGGACCGGCGACGCGAGCTCGCGGAACCGCTCGCCGTCGCGCTTGGACCCCAGCCGGAAGCCGAAGTGCATCGGGACCGCGATCTGCGGAACGATCTCCTTGGCGAGATCCGCCGCTTCATCGGCCGCCATGGTGAACGGGTCTCCGCCGATCAGCAGGAAGACCACGTCGGCGTACATGGAGTCCAGCTCGGGCACGTGGTCGGTGTCGCCGGCGTGGTAGTAGGTGCCGCCCCCGAGCTCCAAGACGTACCCGACCCAGCGGTTCTCCTTCGGGTGTGCGCCGAGACGATGCTCGACGATGTTGTACGCCGGAACGGTGGTGAACCGGAGTCCGCCGATCTCGTGGGACTCACCCGGAGCGACCGGGGTCACATCTCCGCTCAGCTCCTTGGCGACGTCGAACGGGGCCACGATCCTCGTCGATCCGGCCGACAGACGCTCGATCTCGGCCGGATCGAAGTGGTCCCCATGCGCGTGGGTGATGAGGATCACGTCCCCCGGAGGCGCATCGACCGGGGTGTTCCGGGGGTCGATGTAGATCGTCCGCTCGGAGTCCCGCCACCGGATCGCGGACTGCCAGAACCACGTGATCGGCTCGAGCATCGCCTCCCTTCCGATCGGGTCTCATCGGTAGTCTGGCAGCGCATGGCGGAACGGGCGAAGCAGCAGCGGACGACGGGCGCGCGGGCAGCGATCTCGCTCCTCCGGAGGAACCGAGACTTCCGGCGGCTCTTCGTGGCGTCCGTGATCTCGCTCGGCGGTGACTGGTTCCTGTTCGTGGCGCTCGGCGGTCTCGTGCTCCAAGCGACGGGGCAGGCGCTGTCGGTGGGCATCCTGATCGTGTCGCAGGAGCTGCCGATCTTCATCGCGACACCTTGGGCGGGTTGGCTCACGGACCGCTTCGACCGCCGCCGCCTGATGATCGCCTGCGACGTGGCCCGCACGGCGATCTGCGTCGCGTTCGTCACGATCGGGCCGGACAACCTCTGGCTGGCCTACGCCTTGCTCGCGGGGTTGTCGGTGTTCACGGCCGTGTTCGACCCGGCGTTCTCCGCGGCGATCCCGAACGTGGTGGATCCGGAGGACCTGCCGACCGCGAACGCCCTCGGCGGGTCGCTGTGGGGAACGATGCTCGCCGTCGGTGCCGCGCTCGGCGGCATCGTCTCGACGGTCTTCGGCCGCGACACCGCCTTCCTCGTCGACGCCGTGTCCTTCGCCGTCTCCGCGCTGCTGCTCGCGGGCATCCGGCGGCGGTTCTCCGAGGATCGCCGCGACGAACCGCACGTCACGATCCGCACCGCCACGGCCGAGACGGTCCAGTACGCGCGGCGCGACCACCGGGTCCGCGCGCTGATCTCGGTGAAGGCCGGCTTCGGACTCGCGGCGGGGGTGCTCGCGCTCGTCGCGGTCTTCGCGCGTGAGGTGTTCACGGCCGGCGACGTTGGCTTCGGGTTCCTGATGGCGTCGCGCGGCCTCGGCGCGCTCGTCGGGCCGTTCATCGGTCACCGCCTGGCCGGTCGCGACCAAGAACGCCTGATCCCGGTGATCGCGACAGCCCTCGCCGTGTTCGGCGTGGGGTACATGCTGCTGGGCGCCAGCCCGACGCTCCTCCTGGCGGGAGCCGCGGTGTTCACGGCACACCTCGGCGGCGGAGCGCAATGGGTCCTGTCGACCTACGGTCTGCAGCGGATCGTCCCCGATCGGATCCGGGGGCGGATCTTCGCGTTCGACTTCGCGTTGATCACGTTGTCGCTCGCCATCTCGAGCCTGGTCGCTTCCGCCCTAGCGGATGCGATCGGGCCGCGCCCGGCGGTGATGATCGTGGGCGGACTCGCGTTCGCGTGGGCGGCCGCGTGGTGGATCTTGACGCGCGACGTCCGGAAGACGCCGATCTTCGAGGGCTGCGGCGAAGCACCGACCGAGCAGCGGTCCCCGTTGACCTACGCGGCGGACTAGCTCCCCGAAGCCGGAGGTGCCGGAGGCGGCGGGGGCGCCTCCTCCGTTGCCGTTGGGGCAGGCGTCGGAGCGGCACCGCCCTGGGCGCCGAACGTCACGCCCGGCGCCTCAGCGCCGAAGTCCACGCGCGGCACGCCGCCCTCACCGCGGAGCGCCTCGTCCACTTCGAAGAACTGTTCCTCCTTGAACCCGAACCAACCGGCGATCACGTTCGATGGGAAGGACTGGACGCGCCGGTTGTAGTCACGGACGTTCGCGTTGTAGAAGCGCCGCGCGGTCTGCAGGCGATCCTCGGTGTTCGACAGCTCCGACTGGAGCGCGAGGAAGTTCTGGTTGGCCTTCAGATCGGGGTAGTTCTCGACGACGGCGAACAGCTGACGCAGGGCGGCGACGAGCGGGCCCTCGGCGGCTGCCTGCTCGGCGGGCGACCCGGTCGCCGCGGTCGCCGTCGCGCGGGCCTTCGTCACGTTCTCGAAGACTTCCCGCTCGTGGGTGGCGTACCCCTTGACGGTCTCGACCAGGTTGGGGATCAGGTCGTAGCGGCGGCGCAGCTCCGTGTCGATGTTCGCCCACGCGTCGCGCACGAGGTTCCGCTGGGAGACGAACCGGTTGTAGCTCGCGATCCCGGCGATGACGACCAGGACAACCACGACGAGCAGGACGATCAGGACCCACACGGTGCTGCTCCTTCCTTGGCCGCTTCCGTGGCCGCTTGGGTGGAACCCGGGCAGCTTAGCCGGAGACGGGGTAGAGCGAGAACACGACCCTCGGGACCCGGTCGATGAACGCCTTCGCGGTCCCGATGACCTGCACGAGCTCCGTCGGGGCCACCTTGGGCCCCGCGATGAGGACGCGGTTCCCGACGACCTCGATCGCGTAGTCGGACGCGTGGGCCAGGAGCCACGCCATCATCCGCGCATCGACAAAGTCGTTCGCGAACTTGCGATCGGTCCCCCGCACGTGGAACGCCTCGTTGAAGGTCTCGTCCTCGAACTCGATGTCGTGGAACGACAGAGCGCCCGCGATGCGGGTCAGGAAGGTCTCGCGACCGATGGACAGCTCCGGGCAGGCCGCCTCGATCGGCGCGATCGCGCAGTCGAACCGATGGTAGGACCGGCTCCGATGCCCGTTGGAGTCCGTCGATTCCTCGTAGTACCAGAAGTCGAACGCGCGAACCTCGAGGCCCTGCCAGACGCCGGAGAGCACGTTCTCGATCCCCCGGCCGTCGCCCCTCTGGAAGAGGGAGAACGGCAGACCGAGCAGACCGAACGGATCTTGGAGGCTGTAGTCGAGCCCGAGCTGGACCGCCATCGTCTGGAACCCGAGTCGTCGCTTCTTCGTGGAGAGATAGCTCGCATACCCGACGAACCCGATCGCCGCCACGGCGAGGATCGCGACGAGGAAGACGGCCCACGGGAAGCCGGCGCCGGATCCCGCACCGAAGCCGGGGACATCGATCGGTGACGGGGTTCGGTGGTGCTTCTTGGCCGCGAGGATCGCGACGGTTACGAGGACGCCGTGCACGGGGCAGAGGGTCGCGGAACCGGTCTGCCGACGCAAGCAGGTTCGCGGGTCAGGCAGCGCCGAGCGTGAGCTTGCCGTCCGCGACGGCGACACGAACCGTGTCGCCGTCGCGGATCCTCCTCGCGAGGAGTTCCATGGCCAGCGGGTTCTCCAGCTCTCGCCGGAGGAGCCGTTTGAGGGGGCGTGCACCGAACGTCGGGTCGTACCCCTGGTTCGCCAGCAACGTGTAGGCGTCCTCGTCGAGCTCGAGGGTCAGCTTCCGCGAGGCGAGCCGCTCGTCGAGCGCGCGGACCTGGATATCGACGATCCTACGCAGATCCTCCCGGGTGAGCGGCTCGAACACGACGATCTCGTCGATCCGGTTCACGAACTCGGGCCGGAAATAGCCGCGCACGTCTTCCAGGATCTCGTCCTTCCGCTTCTCCGGGGAGAGCGACACATCCTGGAAGACCGCGGAGCCCAGGTTCGACGTCATGATCACGATCGCGTTGCGGAAGTTGACCGTTCGGCCGTGCCCATCCGTCAGACGCCCGTCGTCGAGCAACTGCAGCAGGATGTTGAAGACGTCGGTGTGCGCCTTCTCGATCTCGTCGAGCAGCACGACGCTGTACGGACGTCGCCGCACCGCCTCCGTCAGCTGCCCGCCCTCCTCGTACCCCACGTAGCCGGGCGGCGCTCCGACCAGCCGGGAGACCGTGTGTCGTTCCTGGTACTCGCTCATGTCGACACGCACGATGGCTCGCTCGTCGTCGAACAGGTACTCGGCCAGGGCGCGCGCGAGCTCGGTCTTGCCGACGCCGGTCGGGCCGAGGAACAGGAACGAACCGATGGGTCGGTTCGGATCTTGGAGGCCGGCGCGCGAGCGCCGGATCGCGTTCGCGACCGCATCCACTGCCTCGCCCTGACCTACGACGCGCCGGTGCAGATGCTCCTCCAGGTGGATCAGCTTCTCTATCTCGCCTTCCATCAGGCGTGCGACGGGGATGCCGGTCCAGGTGGCGACGACCTCGGCGACGTCTTCCTCGGTCACTTCCTCGTTGAGCATCTTCCGCTCGCGCTGGAGCTCCTCGAGCTCCGCGTTGCTCGCCTCGAGCTCCTTGTCGAGCTCGACGAGCCGGCCGTATCGGATCTCCGCGACGCGCTGCAGGTCCCCTTCACGCTCGGCCCGCTCCGCCTCCATCCGGGCCTGCTCGATGTCTTCCTTCGCCTGTCGGATCCTCCCGATCAGGTCCTTCTCGCGCTGCCAGTGCGCCTTCATCCCTGCACTCTGCTCGTTCAGGTCGGCGAGCTCTTGCTCGAGCCGGTCGAGCCGATCGGCCGACGCCGAGTCGCTCTCCTTCTGGAGGGCGGCCCGCTCGATCTCGAGCTGGCGGATCCGCCGCTCGATCTCGTCGATCTCCACCGGCATCGAGTCGATCTCGATCCGCAGGCGGCTGGCGGCCTCATCCACGAGGTCGATCGCCTTGTCGGGCAGGAACCGGCCGGTCACGTACCGGTCGGACAGCACGGCGGCCGCCACGAGCGCCGGGTCCTGGATCCTGACCCCGTGATGCACCTCGTAACGCTCCTTGAGGCCCCGGAGGATCCCGATCGTGTCCTCGACGCTCGGCTCGCCGACGAGCACCGGCTGGAACCGGCGCTCGAGCGCGGGGTCTTTCTCGATGTGCTCGCGGTACTCGTCGAGCGTCGTCGCGCCGATCGCCCGGAGCTCGCCACGCGCGAGCATCGGCTTGAGCAGGTTGCCGGCGTCCATCGCACCCTCGGCGGCTCCGGCGCCGACGATCGTGTGCAGCTCGTCGATGAACGTGACGATCTCGCCCTCGCTGTCGGCGATCTCCTTGAGCACGGCCTTGAGCCGCTCCTCGAACTCTCCGCGGTACTTGGCTCCCGCGAGCATCGCGCCGAGGTCCAACGCGATCAGCCGCTTGCCCTTGAGCGATTCGGGGACGTCGCCGGCCATGATGCGCTGAGCCAGGCCTTCGACGATCGCGGTCTTGCCGACGCCGGGCTCGCCGATCAGCACGGGGTTGTTCTTGGTTCGGCGCGAGAGCACCTGGATCGTCCGCCGGATCTCCTCGTCACGACCGATGACCGGGTCGAGCTTGCCTTTGGCCGCCTGCTCGGTCAGGTCGCGTCCGTACCTCTCGAGGCTCTGGTACTGCTCCTCCGGGTTCTCGGTCGTCACGCGGTGCCTGCCGCGGACCTCGGCAAGCGCGGACAGGGCTTCGGCGCGGCTCAGGCCGGCGTCGGCGAGAAGCCGGCCGATCCCGCTCTCCGTGTCATCGAGCATCGCGAGCAGCAGGTGCTCGGTCGAGATGTACTCGTCCGTGAGCTGATCCGCCTCCGCGCCGGCCTTCTGGAGCAACGAAGACACCGCCGTGCCGAAACGCGGCTCGACCTGACCGCCCGCGAACACCTTCGGGATGCGTTCCAGGGCAGCCTCGACCCGATCGCGCAACGACTTGGGTTGGACGCCGAGCTGTTGGAGCAACGGGTAGACGACGCCCTCGGGATCCGAGAGCAGGGCGAACAAGACGTGCTCGGGCGCGATCTCCTGATGGTTGCGCGCGAGCGCCTGCTGGTGGGCGCCGTCGAGCGCCGCCCGGGTCTTCAGCGTGAGCTTCTGCATGTCCACGTCAGTCGTCTCCCCGATCCTCGTGATCGCCCCTGGTCCGTCCGTAGATCGCGTAATCGCGTGGCTCGCCCTCCGACAGCGGCCAGAAGCTCCGCATCACACCCTCGAGGCGGAACCCGGCGCGCTCGGCTGCTCGCCGCATCGCTACGTTGTCGACGTCGGTCGACAGCTGGACCCGGTTCGCATGCTCGTCCTCGAAGAGGTGCCGCGTGATGATCGACAGCGCAGCCCGCCCGATGCCCCTGCCCCGGTCGGCCCGGTCGTACAGCTCGATCCCGAGCTCGAAGACGCCAGGCGGCAGGAGCTGCGAGCGCTCGCCGCGAGCCTGGATCTCTCCGACGAGCCGCTCGTCGGCTTCGATCGCGAGGAGCAGCCCGACCCTGCCGTCGGTCCACGTTCCCGACGCCGCGATCCGATCGGCGAGCTGGCGGTCGGTGAGGCGACCGGTGCCGTGCACGCCGTCTTCCGCGGACCAGGTCTCCTGCACCTCGAGGAGGCGACCGACCTCGTCGTCGCGGAACGGGCGAAGCGCGACGGTCCCGCCGCGAAGGCGCACGCTCACGTGCTCGCACCCCCCACCCACGGCGGCAGGAACACGCTCCGGAGCGGGACGATCTGGCGGTCGCGAGGCTCGCTCATCTCCTCGGCTTCCCGGAGCTGCGCCTCGAGCTCCTGCGTCTTGGCGCGGAGGGCGCGAAGCTCCGCCTGCATCTCGATGATCAGCTTGACCCCCGCGAGGTTGATCCCGCGCTCCTGGGTCATCTCCTGGATCTGCCGCAGCAGATCGATGTCGCGGTCGGAGTAGCGTCGGGTGTTCCCGGACGTCCGCTGGGGACGGACGAGACCCTTCCGCTCGTAGATGCGCAGGGTCTGCGGATGCACGCCGGCGAGCTCCGCGGCCACGCTGATCACGTAGACCGCCCGTTCCTCCAGCTCATCAACACGATCACGTTCGGCCATCGTCCTCCACCTCACACGCCGAGCTCCGCGCGCGGGGACGCCGTCCCCGCGTCGCGGAGCTCGGCGAGCAGCTCCTTCTCGCGCTTCGAGAGCTTCTTCGGCACGTCCACGTGCACGGTGACCAGGAGGTCGCCGTGCCCTCCACGCTTGGGCGCACCCTTGCCCTTCACGCGGAACGTCTTGCCGCTCTCGGTCCCCGCCGGGACCTTCAACGTCACGGGTCCGTTGAGCGTCGGCACCTGGACGTGTGCACCGAGCACCGCTTCGGGATACGACAGCGGCAGATCGATCGTCAGGTTGTCGCCCTTGCGACCGAAGATCCGATGATCGCCGACCCGGACCCGCACGTACAGATCCCCCGCCGGCATCCCGGGGCCGCCGGGCTCGCCGCGACCGACGACCTTGATCCGGGCCCCGTCCTTGACGCCCGCTGGCACCTTCACCTTGACGGTCCGCGACCGCCGGGTCGCCCCGGTGCCGTGACACGTCGGACAGGGGGTCTCGATCGTCCGGCCGGTCCCGGAGCACGTGGGACAGGTCTGCTCCATCTGGAAGAAGCCCTGATTGACGGCGACGGAACCACGTCCGCCGCAGGTCGGACAGGTCACGGGCGATGTTCCCGGCGCGGCCCCCGAGCCGTGACAGGTCGCGCAGACGGCCGGCCCATCGAGCGTCACCGGGATCGTGACGCCCGCCATCGCGTCGTCGAAGGAGAGCTGGACCTGGGTTTCCAGGTCCGCCCCACGGCGCGTCCGCGCCTGCTGACGACCGCCACGAGCCCCCGGCCCGCCGAACATCGTCCCGAACAGATCGGTGAGGTCCCCGAGGTCGACGGTCTGGTAGCCGCCGCCGGGCGCGCCCCCGAACCCGCCGGGGAAGCCGCCGCCGAAGCCGGATGCGCCCGCACCCATGTCCCGCACCCGGTCGTACGCCGCGCGCTTCTCGGCGTCGCCGAGCACGTCGTAGGCCGCGGAGATCTCCTTGAACCGCTCCTCGGATGCCTCGTTGCCGGCGTTCGCGTCGGGATGGTGCTGCTGCGCGAGCTTGCGGTACGCCTTCTTGATCTCCGACACGGAGGCGTTCTTGGGAACGCCGAGGATGGCGTAGTAGTCCTTCTCGAACCACTCACGGCGAACCTCTTCGGCCATGCCTTCCCTCGTTCCTTACGTCCGTTCCACGCGAACCCCGGCGGGCCGAAGGACCCGCCCGCGCAGCGTGTAGCCGTTGCGCAGCACGTCGGCGACCACCGGCTCGCCGTCGCCCTCGCCCGTCTGCAGCAAGGCCTCGTGGATCTCCGGGTCGAACAGAGCGCCCTGCGCTTCGATCTTCTCGAGGCCCTCGGCCTTCAGCGCGTCGACGAGCTTGGCGAACACGAGCTCGACGCCGTGGAGGAACCGGTCATAGTCGGGCTTCTCCGCGGCGTGGATCAGGGCGAGCTCGAACTCGTCGAGCACCTCCAGCAGTCGCCGCATCACAGGCTCGGATGCGAGCTCGACCGCGGAGGTCTGCTCCCGCAGCACGCGCTTACGGTAGTTGTCGAACTCGGCTTGGAGCCGCTGCAGGTGCTCGAGGTAGGTCTGCGATTGCGCGCGAGCCTGCGCGAGCTCGTCGACCGGCTCGTCCACGTCCGGCTCGGACGTCCCGTCCGTGGAGGAGCCGGCCTCATCGGCCGGCTCCTCCACGTCCGCGGACTCGATGCCTCGATCCCGCTCCCGGTCGGTCACGAGCTCTTGACCTCGATCGTCCGCGGCTTCGCGGTCTCCGCCTTGGGGACCGCGATCGTCAGGACGCCCTTGTCGAACTTCGCTTCGATCTTGTCGGCGTCGGCCGTCCTCGGCAGACGCACGGAGCGGGCGAACGTGCCGAAGCTCCGCTCGATCCGATGCCAGGTCTCGCCCGATCGCTCCTCGGAGAAGTCGCGCTTCCCGGAGACGGTCAGCATGCCGTCCTCGTAGTTCACCGACACCGCTGCCGGATCGATGCCCGGCAGGTCGAGCGTGAGCTCGAAGCTGTCGTCGGTCTCACGCACGTCGAGCGCGGGCACCCACGCGTTGCGGGAGTACGCGCGTCCGAGCAGCCGATCGAACTCATCCTCGACCGACTTCATGTCACGGAACGGATCCCATCTGGCGAGCATCACGATGCACCTCCTTCTTCCACGATCTCGCCCTCGACCACCTCGTCGTCACCCGACGATGCGTCTGTCTCGCCGGCGCCCTCGGCCGGAGCCTCCGCTCCCTCCGACTGCGCCGGCACGTTCTGGTACATCGCCTGGCCGACGCGGCTGAAGACGCCCATCGCCTTGTCGGACGCGGCCTTGAG
>JBKOZW010000082.1:0-3243 GCA_046726095.1 Actinomycetota bacterium | reverse complement strand
ACCGCCATGCGTCCATTGTGCGCGGCGAGCGCGCCACAACACGCCTGACCCTTGGGGACCACGACCCGCCACCCGTTCCGAGCCAGGACCCGGATCGTCGCCTCGTTCACGCGGTGGAACCATCGATCCTGGACGCACCCGGACAGCAGCGCCACCGTGCCCCGGACCTCGGCCCCGGCGGGCGGTTCGGTCACATGCGGGAGTCGCGCGAGTGGATGACCGCTCCGGGGCACGAGGCGGCGCGTCGACCGCGACATGAACGGACGCGCGACCGGCTGCAGGAGGGCCGCCGCGCGGATCAGCGTCGGGTGTGGGAGCAACCAGTGGAACCCGAGCCATCGCGCGAACCGGGCGCGCCTGCTCCGGAGCGGTTCGATCTGCTCCCGAGCGGCCTCCATCATCCGTCCGAACGGGACGTGGGAAGGGCAGACGTCCTCGCAGGCACGACAGACCAGGCAGAGGTCCATGAACCCTTCGAAGGTCGCGTCGAGCGACGCGATCCCGTCCTGAACCGAACGCATCGCCGCGATCCGGCCTCGGGGTGAGGCCGACTCCTCACCCGTCAGCCGGTAGGTCGGGCAGTGGGGAAGACACAGACCGCACGCGACACAGTCGTTGAGGTCCGCGGGGGCCGGCACCGCTCGCCCCGACCGCCAGCGGGAACCGCCGACGGGCTCGCCGATGAACCGCGCGCCATCCGGCAGCTCCGACCCGAGCGGCGCGCCGCGCGAGATGTCGACCACGCACTCGATGCTACGCGACGTTCTAGGGTCCACCCTCGATGGGGAGCGATCCGCCTGCGTCCGTCCTGCGTGCCTTCGCAACGAACGGCCCGCCGCTGCGGCTCGGCGGCGGCGAGGGGCGATCGTTCCGTGCCGGCGGCATCGTCCTGAAGCCTTGTGACGACCCGGCCGAGTGGGCTTGGCTCGGGCGGTCGCTCCCGACCATCGAACGGGACGGCTTCCGCCTCGCCATGCCCGCGCGCGCACGCGACGGCCGGTGGGTGGTTGACGGGTGGTGCGCGCAGGCGGCCGTGGAAGGCGTCCATGCCGAGCGTTGGCTCGAGGTCCTGACCGTCTGCCGCAGGTTCCACGCGGCGGCGATCCACCTCCCGCGTCCGGCTTCCATCGACGCGCGCACCCACCCCTGGTCGGTCGGCGATCGCGTGGCATGGGCCGAACTCGACCCACCGGTCCGGCATCCGCTCCTGAGCCGACTCTTGCGGGTCCGCCGCGACGTGGATCTCCGGAGCCAGGTCATCCATGGCGACCTGACCGAGAACGTGCTCTTCGCCGATCCCGCTCCGCCTGCGATCATCGACGTCACTCCGTACTGGCGACCCGCCGGCTACGCCGAGGCCATCGTGGTCGGGGACGCGGTGCACTGGCGAGGCGCTCAGCCCACCGCCCTGCTCGACCGGTGCGGTGAGATCCGCGACTTCGGACAGCTCTTCGTGCGAGCGGTCATCTTCCGATTGGTCACGACCCTGATCTTCGGCACCGATGACCTGGCGTCGTACGAAGGCGTCGTCGTGCTGGCGGAGGAGCTCGCCGACTGACAGCCGATGTGTCCTTCGGCGCATCGTGATACAACGCCTCCCGATGGCTTCGGTCCCCCCACCGCCCGGCGAACCGGCCCCTCCCGCGGCGCCCGTCCATGAGCCGGCCGGCCCCGGCCCGAGCTCGAAGACCACGATCCTCGCGATCGTCGCGAGCGTCGCGGTGATCGCCATCCTCGGGACCGTGATCGCCATCGCGAACAGCGGGGACGGCTCGAGCGACGCGTCCCCGTCGGCCAGTCCCGCCCCGGTCCCCGTTGCCGCGCCCGACGGGCTGGCCGCCGACGCCGGCGCCTTCCGGGTCGTCCTGACCTGGACGGTCGGTCAGGGGACACCCGGCGTCCGGTACCTCGTGAGCCGCGACGGGAAGATCGCGGCGACGCTGGATCCGGGGGAGACCAGGTGGGTCGATGACGACGTCCTGCCCGAGAGCCGGTACGCCTACACCGTCGCGGCGGTAGGTGCCGATGGCACCAGGGCGCCCGCGCGCGTGAGCGCTCGGACGACCACCGCACCGCTCGCGACCGCTTCCCTCAAGGGCATCTTCAACGTCCACATCCACGCGACGTCGCACTACGGCTTCTCCAACTTCGGCTCGGGGAACGGGAACCTGGGCTGGCGCTTCACACCGGATTGTTCGCAGGGTCCGTGCGACACCAAGCTCGCCGACCTGCACCAGAAGGACTTCCGGTTGACGCTCGCCAGGAGGGGGACCTCGTATCACGGGGACGCCACGCTGGACGCCCAGGTCCGGTGCGGGCGCGCGACCGTCTCATCGAGCTTCACGATCACCGTGCACGTGACCGATGCGGGGGTCTTCGGCGGTCGCTGGGTCGCGAACAAGATCGAGGGCACGATGCGTCAGTTCGAGTCTGCGCAGCTCGGATGCGTGGCGTCCGGTGCGACCTTCGAGGTGACCGGCCGGATCGTCCACTGACCGGGGCTCCGGCGGAGAGGTTTCCGCCGCCCACGGCCCGGGCACCACCGTCCGAGCGGCCGGATCGAGAGGAGGACCGGTGCTCGAAGAGTTCAAGCGGTTCGTCACGCGTGGCAACGTGGTCGAGCTCGCCGTCGCGTTCATCCTCGGGGTCGCGTTCGCGACCGTGGTCACCTCGTTCGTGAACGTCGTGATGAGCCTGATCGCGGCGATCTTCGGAGCGAGCGTCAGCTTCGACGACCTGACTTTCGTCGTGAACGGCACGCCGATCCCGTACGGAGCGTTCCTCACCGCGCTGATCAGCTTCCTGATCGTCGCCCTGGCGCTGTTCCTGGTGGTGAAGCTCCACCAACGGTGGGTTCCCAAGGAGGAACCGCCGTCGAGGACGTGCGAGTACTGCCAGACCGAGATCCCCGAGAAGGCCGTGCGGTGCCCGAACTGCACGAGCCAGCTCGTCACCGCGGAGTCACGGGGCTGAGGCTCGGTCCTGCACGCGGACGTCGATCGATTCCTCCGGGCGACGTTCCTGCTGCTTCGCGTAGTAGGTGAGCGCTCGGCGGTCGGCCTCGGTGAGCGGTGGCGGGACGATCGCGCGCGGCCAGAGCCTGCGCCGCCGCACAACGTTGATCTCGGCGGCGAGGAACGTCATCTGCGCGCCCAGGTAGAGCCACGCCATCAGCCCGATCACCGTCGCGAAGGTGCCGTAGGTCTGGCTCGCGCCCTGGAGCTGGTGCGACACGTAGTAGCC
>JBKOZW010000081.1:0-6315 GCA_046726095.1 Actinomycetota bacterium | reverse complement strand
GGCGTCGGCGGCATCCCGCGCGGGCGGGTCGTCGAGGTCTTCGGACCGGAGGGCTCGGGCAAGACCACGGTCTGTCTGCACATCATCGCCGAGGCGCAACGCCAGGGCGGCATCGCGGCGTTCATCGACGCCGAGCACGCGCTGGACCCTACGTACGCGCGCGAGCTCGGCGTCAACATCGACGAGCTCCTGGTGTCACAGCCCGACTCGGGCGAGCAGGCGCTCGAGATCGCGGACATGCTCGTTCGCTCCGGCGCCCTGCACCTCGTCGTGATCGACTCGGTGGCGGCGCTGGTCCCCCGTGCGGAGATCGAGGGCGAGATGGGCGACACGCACGTCGGCCTGCAGGCGCGGCTGATGTCGCAGGCCATGCGCAAGCTCTCCGGCTCGCTGTCCAAGTTCGACACCACCGCGATCTTCATCAACCAGCTGCGAGAGAAGATCGGCGTGATGTTCGGCTCGCCCGAGACCACCCCCGGCGGACGCGCGCTCAAGTTCTACTCGTCGGTCCGGCTCGACGTGCGCAAGATCGAAAACCTCAAGGACGGGACCGAGGTGGTGGGCTCGCGCACCCGCGTCAAGGTGGTCAAGAACAAGGTGGCCCCGCCGTTCCGTCAGTGCGAGTTCGACATCATGTACGGCAAGGGCGTCTCCAAGGAGGGGTCGCTCCTCGACGTCGGGGTGGACCTCGAGCTGGTCAAGAAGTCCGGCGCGTGGTTCACGTATGAGGGTGAACAGCTCGGCCAGGGACGCGAGAACGCGCGGGCTTTCCTCGCCGAGCACACCGATCTGCGCGACGAGATCGAGCAGAAGGTCCGGGAGGCTGTGGGACTCACTGGGTTCTCGGAGGTGGACGACCAACCGATCCAGGTCGTTCCCGATCTGGCGCTCGACGAGGAGCCGATCGCCAAGCCCAAGGCCACGGCGGCCAAGGAGTAGCTCTTGCCGCGATCGGGCGGCCGCGACCGACCGGCCAAGCGGCAGGACGTCCACGAACGCGCGCTGGGGCTCCTTGCTGCACGCCAGCGGAGCCGCGCGGAGCTCGAGCGACGGCTCGTCGGCGCAGGGTTCGGCGCCGACGAGGTCTCCGCCGAGCTCCGCCGCCTGGAGCAGGTGGGATTGATCGACGACCGGGCATTCGCGCGGGCGGTCGCCGAACGCTCCGTGACGAGGAGGGGAGAGGGACGCCGCGTCCTGGCGCGGCGACTCGCCACCGCGGGGGTGGCTCGGTCGATCACGGACCAGGTGCTGGAGGATCTCGAGACGGACGACGAGAGCGAGCGCGCGCTCGCGCTCGCAGGATCACGGGTGACCAGGCTCGGCGGGTTGTCGCGGGACAAGGCCTTCTCCCGCCTGTCCGGGTTCTTGATGCGGCGCGGATACGCTCCCGATGTGGCGCGCTCGGCCGCGCGCAGAGCCCTTGCGCTGGAAACGTTCGAAGGCTGAACCCTTGTCTCGGCCGCCGGCCGGCCGTATCGTGGTGGCCAAGGAGAAACCATCGAGAGGTCACCGAACGGCAACCCGACGTACACCGAATGGCCCGACAACGTGAGCACGCGGACATCGACCCCAGATCCTGATCCCCCGCATGGAGGATGCGGAACCTCGTAGCGTCACCGCGCCGCTGCGTCTTCGCTCCACACGATCGCCACGGGTGCGGCGGAACCGCAGGGTCCTCTCCCTGACCTCAGGGAGGAACCATGACGGCCGTCATCGTCGGTGTCGTCGCCCTGATCGTGGGCGTCGGCGCCGGGTTCCTGATCCGGAACACGATCGCGCGGTCCAGCGCGAACACGCTCGAGCGCCAGGCCGAGCAGAAGGTCGTCCAGGCCGACCAGAAGGTGGTCTCAGCCCAGGAGGAGGCGGCTCAGACGCTCCGCCGCGCGCTCGAGGATGCCAAGGAGGACGCGTCCCAGATCCGCCGGGACGCGGAAGACGACGTGAAAGCTCGCAGGGACGAGATCTCCCGTCTCGAGCGCAGGATCTCGGAGACCGAGGACGAGCTCCGGACGCGGATGCGGAAGCTCGAAGAGCGGAGCGCGGACCTGGACGGACGCGACCTCAAGCTGGAGGAGATCCGCGAGCGGCTCGAGATGGCGGCCGAGCAACAACGCGCGCGCCTGGAGCGGATCGCGGGGATGACGTCCTCCGAGGCGCGCGATCAGCTCCTCGCGGAGCTGATCGATGACGCCAAGCGAGCCGCGATGGCGCAGGTCCGCGAGATCGAACAGCTGGCCAGGGAAGAGGGCGAGGAGCGCGCTCGCAAGATCGTGACGATCGCGATCCAGCGTGTTGCGTCGGAGCAGACCGCCGAGTCGACCGTCAGCGTCTTCACGCTCCCGAGCGAGGACATGAAGGGGAGGATCATCGGCCGAGAGGGCAGGAACATCCGCGCCTTCGAGGCCACGACGGGCGTCAACCTCATCATCGACGACACGCCCGAGGCGGTCGTGCTGAGCAGCTTCGACCCGGTGCGCCGGGAGGCGGCCCGGCTCACCCTCGAGAAGCTCGTCCAGGACGGCCGGATCCATCCCGCCCGGATCGAAGAGGTCCACGAGCGCTCGTTCGCCGAGATCGAGGAACGCATCCGCCGAGCCGGCGAGGACGCCGTCGCCGAGGTCGGCATCACGGACATCCACCCGGAGATGATCAAGCTGCTCGGCCGCCTCCAGTACCGCACGAGCTACGGACAGAACGTCCTCAAGCATCTGGTCGAATCGGCTCACATCGCGGCGGCGCTCGCCGCCGAGCTCGGTGTGGAGTCGGCGATCGCCAAGCGCGGCGCGTTCCTGCACGACATCGGCAAGGCCGTGACCCACGAGGTGGAAGGATCGCACGCGATCATCGGCGCCGAGATCGCCCGACGCCTGCGCGAGGACCCCGAGGTCGTCCACTGCATCGAGTCCCACCACGGCGAGGTCGAACAGCGGACGATCCATGCCGTGCTCGCACAGATCGCCGACGGGATCAGCGGTGGGCGGCCGGGTGCGCGGCGGGAGTCGCTCGAGACCTACATCAAGCGCCTGGAGCGGCTCGAGGAGATCTGCAACGCGTTCGAGGGCGTCGAGAAGGTCTACGCGATGCAGGCCGGGCGCGAGGTACGGGTGCTGGTCCAGCCGGAGGCGGTCGACGATCTCGCCGCGCAGGTGATCGCTCGCGACATCGCGAAGCAGGTCGAGGAGGAGCTCCAGTACCCGGGACAGATCAGGATCACCGTCGTCCGGGAGACGCGCGCGACCGAGTTCGCCCGCTGAGGCGGGGTAGCCTGAGGGCCTGATGGAACCGAAGTTCCTGATCCGCACCTTCGGGTGCCAGATGAACGATCACGATTCCGAGCGGATCGGCGGACTGCTGATGGCCGACGGGATGGCGCCCACGGAGGTCGCCGACGACGCTCGGGTGATCGTGTTGAACACGTGCGCGATCCGCGAGAACGCGGACAACAAGCTCTACGGCAACCTCGGACACCTCAAGCCGCTCAAGGATCGTCGGCCGGAGCTCCGGATCGTGGTCGCCGGCTGCCTCGCGCAGAAGGACCAGGGGCTGATCCAACGCAAGGCCCCGTGGGTCGACGTGGTCGTGGGGACGCACGCCCTCCCGCACCTGCTCGACCTGCTTCGCCGCGCCGATACCGACGGTCCTCAGATGGACGTGCGCGAGTACACCGAAACCTTCCCGAGCGCGCTCCCCGCGGCCCGGCACGATCCCTTCCGAGCCTGGGTCTCGATCGCGGTCGGATGCGACAACGCGTGCACGTTCTGCATCGTCCCGCTCGTCCGTGGCGTCCAGCGATCCCGACCGATCGGCGAGATCCTCGCCGAGGTGCAGGGCCTCGCCGGACGGGGGGTCGTCGAGATCACGCTCTTGGGTCAGAACGTCAACACGTACGGCCGCGATCTCTCCGTTCCGGGGTCCCCGCGCCGCCCGCTGTTCGCGCGCCTGCTGCGCGAGGTGAACGCGGTCGACGGGATCCGGCGGATCCGGTTCACGTCGCCGCACCCGCACGACTTCACGCCGGACGTGATCGACGCGATGGCCGACTGCGACCGCGTCTGCGAGCACATCCACTTCCCGTTGCAGTCGGGGTCCGACCGGATCCTCCGCGCGATGCAGCGCTCGTACCGGCGCGAACGCTACCTCGACTGGCTCGGGCGGATCCGTGAGGCCATCCCCGACATCGCGGTGTCGACGGACATCATCGTCGGGTTCCCTGGCGAGACCGAGGAGGACTTCCTCCAGACGCTCGACGTCGTGGAGCGCGCCGGCTTCGACAGCGCCTACCAGTTCCAGTACTCCCCGAGGCCGGGGACGCGGGCGGCCACGATGGACGAGCAGGTCCCCAAGGAGGTCGTGCAGGAGCGGTTCGATCGGCTCGTGGCGCTCCAGGAAACGGTCTCGCGCGCGAAGAACCGGGCGCAGGTCGGTCGGACGTTCGAGGTTCTCGTCGAAGGCGACGGCAAGCGCCGCGGGTCGACGCAGGCGCGCACGCGCACCAACCGGATCGTGCACCTTCCCGAGCCGATCGAGCCGGGGTCGTTCGTCGACGCGCGCGTCACAGATGCGGCGGCGCACCACCTGACCGGTGAGGTGGTTCCCCAACCGGCCACCGCCGGCGTCTGAGGGAACGCGATGCTCGCCGTGGTCGGTCCGACCGCATCCGGGAAGACGGCGGCCGGGCTCGCGTTGGCAGAGGAGATGGGCGCGGAGATCGTGTCGGTCGACTCGATGCTCGTGTACCGAGGTATGGATATCGGAACCGCCAAGCCCACCGCGGAGGAACGGGTGCGGGTGCCGCATCACCTCCTCGACCTCGCCGAGCCGTCGGAGCGCTTCACCGTGGCGCGGTACCAGGGTGCCGCGCGGCGCGCGCTCGCGCGCGTCGCGCGGCCGCTCCTCGTGGGTGGTTCCGGGCTCTACTTCCGAGCCGTCGTCGACGACCTGTCGTTCCCGCCCGAGGACCCGGTCGTCCGGGCGTCGCTCGAGGCCGAGGCCGACGACCTGGGGGCGGACGAGCTCTATCGCCGGCTCGCCGACACGGATCCGGTCGCGGCGGCGAGGATCGAGCCGGGGAACGTCCGCCGCATCATCCGGGCGCTCGAGGTCACCGCGATCAGCGGGGCCCCGTTCAGCTCTTTCGCCGCCGCCTGGGATCGCTACGACGCGGAGCGGGTCCGAGTGGCCGGGATCCGGATCCACCGAGAGGTGCTCGCGCGGAGGATCGGCGAGCGCGTCCTCGCGATGCTCCGGGGAGGATGGCTGGACGAGGTTCACGCGTTGGTCGAGCGCGGGTTCGGGGCGTGGCTGACGGCGACGCAGGCGATCGGGTACGCGGAGCTCGCGGAGCACCTCGACGGTAGGCTCTCCCTCGATGAGGCTGCCGAGCGCACGGTGAAGCGCACGAAGGAGCTGGCGCGACGGCAGATGGCATGGTTCCGACGCGATCCACGCATCCGATGGTTCGACGCCGGGGCGGGTGGAGCTCCCGAGGTCGTGGACCCCGTGCGGGCCTACCTGGCGACCGGGTGATGGACGTGCTGCAGTTCGCCAAGTACGAGGCCACGGGGAACGACTTCGTGATCGTCGACGAGATCGACGACCCCGCGCCGACCCTCGACGCCGCGGCCGTGTGCGACCGGTGGACGGGGGTGGGCGCCGACGGCCTGATCCGCGTGACGCGCGGGAGCGCCGCGCCGTTCCGCTTCGACCTCACGAACGCGGACGGGTCGCCCGCCGAGATGTCCGGGAACGGCATGCGGTGCCTCAGCGCGTACCTCCGCGAGGCGGGACGTCTCGACGTCGACGAGGTCGACATCGAGACGCCCGCCGGGATCCGTCACGTCACCCTCACCCGCGACGGGGACCGAGTGATCTCGGCCGTCGTCGAGATGGGGACGCCCAACTTCACCAAGGCGGCGATCCCGATGGTCGGCCCCGCGTGGGAGACGTTCCAGGAGCAGCCCATCGAGATCGGTGGCCGGGTCACGGTCACGGTCACGGCCACGGCGCTCAGCATGGGCAACCCTCACCTGGTCCTGTTCGTCGAGGAGGATCCGGACCGGTTCCACCTGGAGCACATCGGGCCCGCGCTCGAGCGCCATGAGCTGTTCCCGGAGCGGACGAACGTCGAGCTCGCGCGGATCCAGGACGGCGACATCCACGTCCGCGTCTGGGAACGGGGGGTCGGGGAGACGCTCGCGTGCGGGACGGGCGCCTGCGCCGTGGCCGTCGCCTCCCATGAAGCCGGCCGAGCGGCAAGGTCGACGACGGTGCGGTTCCGCGGTGGCCCGCTCCACGTCGATCGCAGGGACGACGGAC
>JBKOZW010000080.1:0-7250 GCA_046726095.1 Actinomycetota bacterium | reverse complement strand
TCGCCGCGCCGATCATCGACAGCATCGTCACGGGCACGGAGCGGACCGTGTACGGCAACGTCCGGAACGGCGGCCTGATCGACAACCTTCCCGCGGACGCGTGCGTCGAGGTCGCGTGCCGTGTAGACGGCGGCGGCGTGCACCCGATCCCGTACGGCACGCTCCCGCGGGCGTGCGCGGCGCTGAACCAGATCCAGAGCACCGTCCAGCGGCTCGCCGTCGAAGCCGCGATGACTGGCGATCGCGACCTCGTCCACGCCGCCGTCGCCCTCGATCCGCTCACGTCGGCCGTCCAGACCCTGCCGAACATCCACGAGATGGTCGACCGGATGCTCGAGGCAGAGGCCCGTTGGCTCCCGCAGTTCAGGAGCTCGGTCTCGAGCTGATCTCGCCACGCTTCGCCTGCTGCCGCGCCACGAGGAGGAGCACGAGGACGAGAAGCACGTCGGCACAGAAGATGAACGCGACCTCGGCCGCCCATGCGCCGAGCACATCGACGTCGTAGAAGCAGTAGCCGGCGCCTCGCATCACGTACAACGGGCACGCCTGCTGGATCGGAAGGACGAGCGGGAGCGCTCCGAACGGCAGGGCGATCGAGCAGCCGACCGCCGCATGCAGGAGGAAGCTCGCCGGCGGCTTCCCTGTCATCGTGAGGGAACCCACTGTCCCGGCGGCGACGAGACCCAAGCTCGCCCAGCCGACCACCTCGGCGGGCACCCCTCTGGGCCCGTTCGCGGAGCTGAGGAAGAACCGGCCGTCCCCAAGACGACCGCGCCGAACAGGGCGAGGCTCACCGCCGGGGCGTGGCGGAGGAGGACCAGACCACCGACGACGCAGAACGCGATCAGCAGGCAGGCGATCGCAAGGAGCAGACCCGGATGGACGTACGGCGACACGACCGTTCGAAGCAGGAGTCCCACGGGTCGAGTGTGGCCCCGCGTTGCAACCCCTCGGAAGGGCTCCGACGGAAGCGCTACATCCCTGCTACGGAACCGCCATGAACCCGGCTACCGGCACGGCGTCCAGGGCGTGTCGAACAAGTCGTACGTCTTCTGGATCGCGTTGCGGTTGGCCGCGTTCGCTGGGGGGCAGAACCTCGAGGTCTTCAGCTTGTATTCGACCTGGAACACTGCCTTCCCTGCGCTCGCGAAGTACGTCGTGTAGTTGCCGCACTCCGAGTACTGCTCGCACTGCTCGTTGATCGCGTAGTCGAAGTAGGGCGCCAAGTCGGGAACCTGTTCCACGTCGTTCTTCAGCGCCACGGTCAGGCCCTTGCTGTGCGCCAGGTTCGCGAGGGCGGTATTGAACAGCAGTTGGGTATCGGGGCTGATCGTGAGCCCCGTCCGGTTGGACCACGCGTCGACCACGTCCATCTCGACGCCGTCGAACCCGTTCGCGACGCACCGGTCCAACCGGTTCCCGATCTGGCCGAGGATGAACGTCCGCTGCCCCTGATCGTTGTTGATGTTGAGCCAGAACTCGTTGCGGAACCCGCCGATCGGCCTTCCGAACAAGCAGCCGCCGCAGTTGGCGTTGAACGTTTGATACGCGGGGAAGTCCGGACGGAAGCTCTCGGCACCCCCGGCGTCGATGTAGCAGATCGCCCTTCCGCCGGCGGTATGGATCGCGTTCACCGCCGCGCCATTCTCCTGCGTGATCGTCCCGCCGGTACACGCGCCGTCGGTTTGGAAGTCGATGTCGAAAACGGTCGGGTGAACCGCGGGGCCGCCCGTGAACGGCGTCCCGGTGATCCCGACGTTGATGCCGCCCGTCGTCGGGAACAGGCAGTTCCCGGCCTTGTCCTTCGCCGCCTGGAGCTGGTACTGCCACCGCGCGTTCGTCGCCGGCCTCCAGCAGGATCCCGCGGGCGTGTCGCAGGCGACGGGCACAGCGCAGCCGGCCGAACCGCAGTCGGCCGCCGCTCTCGGTGTCGTCGCGATCGGTCCCACCATCAGGAACGAAGCGACCAGCAGCACCGCGATCGGTCCGGACCATCGACGCATCGTCGAACCTCCTCGGACGGCTTCCCTGGCATCATGTGCGTCGGCGCTGGCCATGGTCAAACCCGGACGATCGAGCGCTCCAGACGTCGTGTTGACAGCTCTGAGCCGTCACGGAGCGGCTCCGAAGGCTCGCCGGTGTCCTCGAACTTGCAGGACGCGTAGAAGCGAGCAGCGTCGACGTTCGTCTCCGTGACCCGGAGTACGACGCGCTCGATCCCGGGATGCTCAAGCGCCCACGCCACCACGGCATCGACGAGCGAGCGACCGATCCCCTCGGTCCGTCGCTCCGGCGTGACCCACATCGCGAACAGGTGCACGACCTCGAGCTCGTCGTCGGGACGGAAGCCGGTCGCCATCCCGACCAGCGTCCCGGCGTCGTCCGCGACGAACGTCGCCACGGCGCCGTCCCATCCCTCGCCCGTGATCCAGCTCAGCCAGTGCGCCTCGTCGCCGTCACGCTCTTCGTCCAGCGTGACGGCGAACGCGTCGGGGCTGTCGGCGAGCGCGGCGAGCCGCACCTCGCGAAGCGCCTCCCAGTCGCCGGCGCGCGCCCGTCGGATCAGCATGCACCGAGCCTATCGACGCGCCGCGGCGGCGGGGCCGATGGTCCTATTGCTTCATCTGGCCGCGGCTCAGTAGGTTGAAGTGAACGCATCGTCAACCGCATCGGGGAGGGGATCCATGATCGGTTCCACGTCGCGACGGAAGCTCCGCGTACTCATCCTGGCTTCGCTGACGGCACTGGCTGCGCTGCTTGCAGTCAGCGTGCCCGCCGGCGCCATCACAGGCGGCACCGAGGACACCGCCAACAGGTATTCGAACGTCGGGATGGTGGTTTTCTACCAGCCGGACGGACGCTTCCGGTGCTCCGGGACGCTGGTCGCCCCGCGGGTCGTGCTCACGGCGGCGCACTGCACGTTCCAGGATGTCGGCAAGGTGATCGTGACGTTCGACCCCCTGATCTCTCGGACCGAAGAAGAGGCGGAGATCGATATCCCGCGGGCCACCGACGACACCGGGCCGACCGACGCGCACTCCAACATCGGCTTCACGTCGGCCGCGCTCCAGGCGCCCAACTACGTCGGCGAGCAGTCGTGGACGCTGGGGAGGCCGCGGACGCACCCTGGCTACAGCGACTTCACCGACCTCCGCAACTGGAACGACAGCGGCGTCGTGATCTTGGACGAGGCGCCCGGTCTGCCGACGGCGTCACTCGCTCCGGCGAACTACCTGAACGGGTTCGCACAACCGATCCTGAACCACACCTCGTTCCTGACGATCGGTTACGGCACCGAGGTGCGCAAGTCGGATTCCGGCCCGCAGCTGCCGATCCCGCAGCGTGAGCCCATCGTGCGCCGATACACGACGGAGATCGGTCAGAAGCTCACGAACCAGATCCTGCAGATGAACGGCAACGAGCACGACATCCGTGCCGGTGGCGGATCGTGCTTCGGCGACTCCGGCGGTCCGGCGATGCTCGGTGGGTACGTCGTGGGCGACACCAGCTACGGGTACACGAACAACTGTCGGTACCTCGGCGGATACCAGCGGGTCGACATCCCGGTCGTGAGGAACTGGCTGCTGGACTGCATCGCCGACCTGTCTTGCCCGAGCAAGTCCGCGTAACCGGTCCCGGGACCGCCGCGGCGCTAGGCTCGCTCGGTGATGCGAGCTCTGGTGAAGCACGCCGATGAGGTGGGCCTCCGGCTCGAGGACGTTCCCGAGCCGGAGGTCGGGATCAACGACGTCCTGATCCGCGTCGACCGGACGGGGATCTGCGGCACCGACGTCCACATCTGGCAGTGGAACGACTGGGCGAAGGAGACCGTGATCACGCCCCTCGTGATCGGCCACGAGTTCGTCGGACGGATCGTCGAGGTTGGCTCCAACGTGACCGACTTCCATCCCGGCGACCGCGTGAGCGGGGAGGGCCACGTCGTCTGCGGTCGATGCCGGCACTGCCTCGCCGGTCGCCGGCATCTCTGCGCCAACGCGCAAGCGGTCGGCGTCCAGCGCCCGGGCGCGTTCGCCGAGCTGATCTCACTTCCGATGACGAACGTCTGGAAGCATTGGGACGACGTCGACGACGAGGTCGCCGCGATCTTCGATCCCTTCGGCAACGCCGTCCACACCGCGCTGTCGACCGACGTGCTCGGGGAGGACGTGCTGATCACGGGCGCCGGGCCGATCGGATGCATGGCCGCCGCGGTCGTTCGCCATGCGGGAGCGCGCTTCGTCGTCGTGAGCGAGCCGAACGCGTACCGGCGGGCCCTCGCGGAGAAGCTCGGTGCGACCCTGGTGGTCGACCCCCGCGAGCGGGACCTGCAGACCGTGCAGAAGGAGCTCGGCATGGTCGAGGGCTTCGATGTCGGGCTCGAGATGTCGGGCGCGGCTGCGGCCCTGCAGTCGATGGTCGCCAACATGGCGCACGGCGGCCGGATCGCGATGCTCGGCATCCCCGACCGGGAGATCGCGATCGACTGGAACACGGTCGTGTTCAACATGCTCACGATCAGGGGCATCTACGGCCGCGAGATGTACGAGACCTGGTACCAGATGACGGTGATGCTCCAGTCCGGGTTGGACGTGAAGCCGGTCATCACGCATCGCTTCCCGTGGGGGGCGTACGAAGAGGCCTTCGCCGTGGCGGCCTCCGGCGAGAGCGGCAAGGTCCTGCTGGAGTGGCTCTGACCCGGGGCGCCTAGAGGATCCGGACGGCGGCCTGGCGGGCGAGCTCCTCGCCCCTCGAGGGATCCAACCGCGCGGCACCCGGTATCTCCGCGTTCGCGGTCGCGGCGCCGAGCGCGAGGCAGAGCGCGTCGTCCCACGCGGGTCCTCGGTCGAGGGCCGTCACGAGGCCCGCGAGGAAGGCGTCGCCGCTCCCCACGGGGTAGCGGCCCCGGACGTACAGCATCCCCTCGTACAAGGTGCCGTCCGGCCCGGCGAGCACGACGCCTTCGGCACCTCGGGTGACCAACCCCGCGTGACCATCGCCGCCGGCGAGGTCGCGGAGCTTCCGCGCCGCCGTGAGCGCCTCCTCGTGGCGCGCGGTCGGGACGCCGAGCAGCTCGCGCGCTTCCGTGGCGTTGACCTTCACGATGTCGGGTTGCGCGTCGAGCGCGAGCCGGAGCCGGTCGCCTTCGCAGTCGACGGCGACGAGCAGACCCGCGTTCCGCGCTTCCGCGACCAGGTCGCGATAGCCCTCGTCCGGCGCCCCGCGGGGCAGCGACCCGCTGATCGTCAGCCACCGCGCGGAGCCGAAGGAGGACGCACACGCGTGCATCAGCTCCACCCACGATGCGCTCGGCACGACCGATCCGTGCTCGTAGAACTCGGTGAGCCCGCCGGTCTCGCCGTCGGCGACCGAGAGCGACGATCGGTTCTCGCCGTGGGACCAGACGAAGCTCCCGGGAACGCCCTCGGCGGAGAGCTGCTCCTCGAGCCATTTGCCCGCGTGACCCCGCAGCAGGCTGACCGCCAAGACGTCGGCGTGCAGGGCATGAGCCGCCCGCGCGACGTTGAGGCCCTTGCCGCCCGCGGTCGCGACGAGCCCGAGCGGCCGGTGGATGTCGCCCTTGATCAGCCGCTCGACCTCGAACAGCTTGTCGATCGAGGGGTTCGCTGCGAGGCAGACGATCACGCGGCCGCTCCCCCGGTTGGCACGGCCCTACGATACCCAGATGCCTCGCATCGAGCTGATCGAGGGCGACATCACGGTGCAGGAGGTCGACGCGATCGTGAACGCCGCCAATCGGTCGCTGATGGGCGGAGGCGGGGTCGACGGCGCGATCCATCGGCGCGGGGGCCCCGCGATCCTGGAGGCGTGCCGCGAGATCCGACGGACCTCGCACCCAGAAGGACTGCCGACCGGCGACGCCGTCGCGACGACCGCCGGTGCGCTCGCGGCCCGGTGGGTGATCCACACCGTCGGTCCGGTCTACGGGAGCGTCCCGGACCCCGCGGAACCGCTCGCCAGATGTCACGTGTCGAGCCTGCGGATCGCCGACGAGCTCGGCGCGCGAACAATCGCCTTCCCTGCGATCTCGACCGGCGTCTACGGCTACCCACTCGACGAAGCGGCCACCGTGGCGATCCGGACCGTTCGTGATGCGGCGACCGAGGTCGAGCAGGTGCGGTTCGTGTTGTTCGGCGCCGACGCGCTCGCCGCGTTCGAGGCCGCTCTGATGAACGGCTGATCGCGGCCCACTGGTAGCCTGACCCGCGGATGAACGAAGACCTCGAGAACGTCAAAGGCGTCTACGACCGGCTCGACGGGATCCAGCTGGTCGA
Organism: Actinomycetota bacterium; assembly: GCA_046726095.1. Taxonomy (GTDB): domain Bacteria; phylum Actinomycetota; class UBA4738; order UBA4738; family HRBIN12; genus AC-51. The sequence continues at coordinate 957 of JBKOZW010000080.1, read as the reverse complement.
CTGCCGCGAGCAGTACGAATGGGACGCGGGACGCGTCGAGGGCGCGATCCACATCCCCCTCAACACGCTGATGGCCGGAGCCGGACCGGAGCTCGATGCATCGAAGCCGATCGCGGTGATCTGCCGCACCGGCAACCGCAGCGAGCTCGCGAGCACGATGCTCCAGGCGCGCGGGTTCGAGGCGCACAACGTCGAGGGCGGGATGGAAGCCTGGCAGCAGGCGGGACTCCCCTTCGAAGCGCCCGACGGGTCACCCGGCCGCGTGGCCTGAGGACGACTTCCATCGCCGGTAAACGGGCAACTCCTGATCCGTGTACTCGGTGGCCACGGCCTCCTCGATCGAGCACGTGTAGTGCACGAGGTCGTAGGCCGTGTTGCCCGGCCGCGCGACCACCGCAGGGTGCGACGACGAGATCTGCTCGAGCCACCCGCGGGCCATGAACTCACCGTGGTCGCCCCCGTGGTCCTCCCACGGCTGTGACGAGTGCAGCGCGTACCGCGCGTCCCGGGCCACCTCGTTCACCTTCGGGCTCGTGGCGCGGAACGAGACGCACAGCAGACCGGCCGCGATCCACGGGGACACCGGGTGGACGCGAGGCGAGCCATCGAGCCTGAGCGTCGCCTGATACGCGATCCGGCCCTCGAATCGACCGGGGCCGATCTCACACCTCATCCGTTCGACACCGAACGCTGCGAGCTCGGGGTCGCCGTTCGCGAACTCCGCCCAGGTCGTCATGACCGACGTAGCCTACCGACCGTGCCGAACCTGGACGCCGCCCGGACCGAGCTCGTCGCCGCGCTCGGCGCCGACGCCGTGCTGTCCGACCCCCTGGCGAGGCGGCTCTACGCGCGGGACGCGTCCATGGTCGAGGGAAGCGCCGGCCTCGTCGCGTTCGTCCGGTCGACCAAGGACGTCGTGACGTGCATGCGTGTGGCCGCGCGGCACGACCTCCCGGT
>JBKOZW010000079.1:0-6780 GCA_046726095.1 Actinomycetota bacterium | reverse complement strand
GCGCCGGCGCGCGGGGGCGCGGGGGGGGCCGGGGGGGGGGGGGGGGTGAAAGTTGGGGCTTGGGGGGGCCGCCCCGGGCCGCGCGCCCGCCCGCCGCCTGGTCGATCGGCTCCGCGACGCGGGGATCCCGGCGGAGCGCTCGTACGAGGACCGACCGCTCAAGGCCCAGCTGAAGATGGCCGACCGCGCGGGCGCGACCTATGCGGCGATCCTGGGAGAGCGCGAGCTCCGCGACGGGGTCGTCACGCTCCGACGCCTCGCGGACGGCGAGCAGGACACCGTCCCCGCCGACGGCCTGACGGAGAGGCTCGCGGAGGAGCACGCATGAGCGACGCGTCGGCGATGCGGACGGCGATGCGGTCGCACGTGTGTGGCGAGCTCGGCGTGGGTCACGTGGGTCAGGAGGTCGCCCTCTGCGGCTGGGTCGCCCACCGGCGCGATCACGGCGGTGTGACGTTCATCGATCTGCGCGACCGCGAAGGTGTCGTCCAGGTCGTGTTCCACCCCGAGGAGGCGCCCGAGGCCCACGCGATCGCGCAGGACCTGCGCGGGGAGTGGGTGATCCGGGTCACGGGGGAGGTCCGGAGGCGGCCGGAGGGGATGGCCAACCCCTCCCTCGCGACGGGAGAGGTGGAGATCGCCGCCGCGTCCCTCGAGGTCCTGAACCGCGCGGAGACGCCGCCGTTCGTGATCGAAGACCGGATCGAGGCCGACGAGCTGCTCCGCCTCGAGTACCGCTACCTCGACCTCCGCAGACCCGAGATGACGCGGATCGTGCGCCTCCGTCACGACATCAATCGCCTGATCCGCGACCACATGGAGGAGCGCGGGTTCGTCGAGGTGGAGACGCCGATGCTGACGACCTCGACCCCCGAGGGCTCGCGCGACTTCCTCGTCCCGTCGCGGATGTTCCCCGGCACGTTCTACGCGCTTCCGCAGTCACCGCAGCAGCTCAAACAGCTCCTGATGGTCGCCGGCCAGGACCGCTACTACCAGATCGTGCGGTGCCTCCGCGACGAGAACCCGCGGGCCGATCGCGGCTTGGAGTTCACGCAGCTCGACGTGGAGATGTCGTTCGCCGACGAGGAGGACATCGTCGCCGTGATCGAACCGCTCTACGCGCGGATCGTTGTCGAGACCCAGGGCGTGGAGGTCCCGGTCCCGTTCCGGCGGATGACCTTCGACGAGATGCTGGATCGCTACGGCTCCGACAAGCCGGACCTCCGATACGGGATGGAGCTCGCGACCCTGACCGACCTCTTCGAAGGGTCGGGGTTCCAGTCGTTCGCGAGGGTCGTCACCGAGGGCGGCGCGATCAAGGGACTCTGCGCTCCCGGCGGCGCCGCGGCCCTTTCCCGGAAGGAGCTCGACCGGCTCGTCGAGGACGCCAAGGGCCGGGGCGCCGCCGGCCTCGTGTGGATCGCGGTGGAGGAGGGCGGGTCGATCCGTTCGCCGGTCGACAGGTTCCTGAGCGACGACGAGCGCGAGGGGATCCTGCTCGGGACGGAGGCGGGACCCGGCGACCTCGTGTGCATCGTGGCCGACCGGGTCGATCGGGTGAACGTCGCGCTCGACGGGCTCCGGCGCGACCTCGCCGTACGGCTCTCGCTCATCCCGGAGAACCGATGGGAGTTCGTCTGGTACTTCGAGCCACCGCTGTTCGAGTGGAGCGAGGACGAGGACAAGTGGGTCGCGAACCACCACCCGTTCACTGCGCCCCTGACCAACGACCTGTCGCCCGAGACCGGCAGGGCTCGCGCGTACGACCTCGTGCTGAACGGGTTCGAGCTGGGCGGCGGGTCGATCCGGGTCCACGATGCCGACGTGCAGGAGCGCGTGTTCGAGGTGCTCGGTCTCACCCACGAAGACATCGAGCGGAAGTTCGGGCACCTGATCCGCGCGTTCCGCTACGGCGCGCCACCGCACGGCGGCATCGCGCTGGGGATCGACCGTCTGACGATGCTGATGGCCGGGAAGGACGCGATCCGCGACGTGCAGGCGTTCCCGAAGGCCCAATCCGGCGCCGATCCGCTGATGGGTGGGCCGGCACCTGCCGATCAGGCGCAGCTCGACGAGCTCTCGATCCGGGTCGTTGCGCCGCCTCAGGAGGTGGTCGCCGAGTGACCGCGACCCTGACGGCGGACGATCTCGCGTTCCTCCGGAGGGAGAACTACGCGTGGCTCGTGACGCTCGATCCGGACGGATCGCCCACGGCCTCGATCACGTGGGTCGACGCCGACGAAACGCACGTGCTGATCAACACCGCCGAGGGCCGCCGGAAGGAGCGCAACCTCACCCGCGACCCGCGGACGACCGTCGGTGTGCAGAAACACGGCGACGCCTACGACTGGATCTCCATCGAGGGCTCGGTCGACGAACGGATCACCGGCCCCGAGGCCGATGCGCACATCGATGCGTTGAGCCGGCGGTACGATCACGAACCCTGGATCCCCAAGCCCGGCCAGGTGCGGGTGATCTTCCGCATCCGGCCGGAGCGCATCGTCCGGTACGACCGAGGCTGATGGGCGACGTCCCCCTCGCCGCGCGGATGCGCCCGCGGACGCCGGAAGAGTTCGTCGGCCAGAGCCACCTCGTCGGACCCGGCCGGGCCCTCTCGAAGCTGATCGAGAAGGGCTCGCTGCCGTCGTTGATCCTGTGGGGCCCGGCCGGATCGGGCAAGACCACCCTCGCCCATCTCCTCGCCGACGCCGTCGGCGCCCACCTGATGCAGCTCTCCGCGGTGAACAGCGGCGTCGCGGACGCCCGCAAGGTGATGGAGGGAGCTCGGGGCGGGATGTTCAAGACGGTCCTGTTCGTCGACGAGGTGCATCGCTGGTCGAAGGCGCAGCAGGACGTGCTGCTGCCCGCGGTCGAGGAGGGGACCGTCACCTTGATCGGCGCGACGACCGAGAACCCCTACTTCTCCTTGAACACGCCCCTCCTGTCCCGGTGCCTGCTGCTCCGGCTCGAGCCTCTGTCGGCGGAGGACCTGAGCGCGCTGCTCATGCGCGCGCTGACCGACCGAGACCGCGGCCTGGGCGATCTCGAGCTCACGCTGGACGACGACGCGCGCGAGCACCTGATCACGATCGCCGGCGGCGACGCCCGGATGGCGCTGACCGGGCTCGAAGCCGCGGCGTTGGCCGCTCGCGGCGCCGATCGGAGCGAGATCACCCTTGAGCTGGCCGCCGACGCCGTCCAGCGCAAGGCCGTCGTCTACGACCGCCAGGGCGACGCCCACTACGACGTGATCTCGGCGTTCATCAAGTCGATCCGCGGGTCCGATCCGGACGCGGCCCTGTTCTGGCTCGCGCGCATGATCGAAGCCGGCGAGGACCCGCGCTTCATCGCCCGTCGTCTGATCGTCCACGCGTCCGAGGACATCGGGCTCGCCGACCCGATGGCCCTCCTGCAGGCGACCGCGGCCGCGCACGCGGTGGAGCACGTGGGTCTCCCCGAGGCGCGGCTCAACCTGGCCCAGGCGACGCTCTACCTGGCGCGGGCGCCCAAATCGAACAGCGTGTACACGGCGCTCGGCGCCGCGCAAGAGGACGCAGCGTCGGCCGACCCGGTGCCGGCGCACCTCCGCGACGCGTCCTACCCGGGCGCGAAACGACTCGGTCACGGGAAGGGGTACGTCTACCCGCACGACGAGCCGGATCACTGGGCCGATCAAGAGTATCGACCGGTTCGGCACACGGGGCGCCGCTACTACGAACCGTCCGGCATGGGCGACGACACGAAGGACTGGACGCCCGGGCAGGGTCCGTCACGGCCCGAGGACCCGACCCGGTAGGCTTCCGGACCGTATCGCTCGACCGACCTCAGGAGGGTTCTCGCATGATCGCGACCGCAGGAGACACCGCGCTGATCGTCGTCGCCGCAGTCTGGGGCGTGCTCGTCCTGTTCCTCTGTTTGATGCTCCGCGACACGTCCCGGGTGCTGGAGAGCACGAAGCAGACGATCGACGCGATGCGCGAGGAGACGGTGCCGATCCTGCGCGAGGTCAAGTCGTCGATCGAGCGGACGAACCGGGAGATCGATCGGATCGACGGGGTGCTCGAGTCCGCCGGAGCGATCGTCGGTCGGGTGGAGCGATTCTCGGGGCTGATCGAGGAAGCGGCGACCAGCCCGATCGTGAAGATCCTCAGCATCGGCGCGGGCCTGCGGAGGGGCTTCGCGAAGGCGACGAAGAGACCCACGAAGGGTCCTAACACGTAGGGGCCGGATGCGTCGTCTCTTCTGGGTCGGGCTCGGTCTCGGGTTCGGCGCCGTCGGCGCCGTGATGGCGTCACGCTGGACCCGGCGCCAGGTCCAGCGCGCCAAGCCGCAGGCGATCGCGCGGGAGGCCCGTGGCGGCCTGCTCGATCTCTCCAAGCTCGTTGCGGAGTCTATCGAGGAAGGCAAGCGCGCGGCGGACGAGCGCGAGCGGGAACTCCGCAGGAAGCACCTGAACGCCTGAACGACGGTCGGGCGCGGCCGCGTCGCTAGACTCGTCAGGCGATGGAGGGCAACCGGATCCGTGAGCTGTTCCTTTCGTTCTTCGAGGAACGAGGGCACACGCGCGTCCGATCGTCGTCGCTGATCCCGCCACCCGAGTCCGGCCTCCTGCTGACGAACGCGGGCATGAACCAATTCATCCCGTACTTCCTGGGGCAGGCCGAGCCGCCCTACCCCCGCGCGGCCACCTCCCAGAAGGTGATGCGCACCAACGACATCGAGAACGTCGGACAGGACGCTCGGCATCTGACGTTCTTCGAGATGCTCGGCAACTTCTCGTTCGCCGACTACTTCAAAGCGGAGGCGGTCCGGTGGGCGCACGAGTTGGTCACCGAGGGGTACGGGATCGAGCACGACCGGCTCTGGGTGACCGTCTATGAGCACGACGACGAGGCGACCGCCGCCTGGATCGAAGAGGTGGGCCTCGCGCCGGACCGGATCGTCCGGCGCGGCAAGGTCGATGCCCAGGGCGAGCCCGCGAACTACTGGTGGACGCACGCCGCCGGTCCGGCGGGGCCGTGCAGCGAGATCTTCGTGGATCGCGGGCCCAAGTACGGTCCCGAGGGCGGTCCCGACGTCGACGAAGAGCGGTTCATGGAGATCTGGAACCTGGTGTTCATGCAGGACCAGGTCGACGGCGACGCGAACGTGCTCGGTCCGCTCCCCGGCAAGAACGTCGACACGGGCTCGTCGCTCGAACGCGTCGCGACCGTGCTGCAAGGCGTGGACAACGTCTTCGAGACGGATCTGTTCCGTCCCACGCTCGAGGTCGCGGAGCGATCGTCGGGCCGTCGCCACGGACAGGATCCTGCCGATGACGTCTCGCTCAAGATCATCGCGGAGCACGGCCGGGCGGCGACGTTCCTGATCGCGGACGGGATCCAGCCTTCGAATGAGGGACGTGGCTACATCCTGCGGCGGATGCTCCGCCGCGTCGTCTCCCACGCGCGGCGTCTCGGGATCGAGGGCGGCGTGCTCGACCCGGTGATCACGAGCGTCGTGGAGGGCTTCGGGGGTGCCTACCCCGAGCTGCGCGAGAACGAGTCGTTCGTGCGGCAGGTCGCCGACTCCGAGGAAGAGCGCTTCGCGACGACGCTCCGCCAGGGGATGGCCCGGTTCGAGGATGCGAAGGGCCGCGCGACGGGAGGACGGATCTCCGGCGAGGACGCGTTCAAGCTGCACGACACCTTCGGGTTCCCGATCGAGCTGCTCCAGGAGATCGCGTCGGAGTCGGGTCTCGACGTGGACGTCGACGGGTTCGCGCGCGAGATGGAGCAGCAGCGCGAGCGTGCCCGCGCGGCGCGCAAGAAGGTCGAGGTCGGGCTCGAGGCGGGCTCCGTGCCGCCGACCGAGTTCGTCGGGTACCGGGAGAGCGAGGCCGAGTCCCCGATCGCGTTGCTCCTCGGGGAGGACAACGCGATGCTCGACGGTGCCGAAGAGGGTCAGGCCGTCCGCGTGATCCTGGATCGCACTCCGTTCTACGCGGAAGGGGGCGGCCAGATCGGCGATCACGGCCTGATACGGACGAGAACCGGTGCGATCCGAGTGACGAACACCGTCCCGGCCGGCGAGCACTCGATCGTCCACGACGGCGTCGTCGACTCGGGCGAGGTGCACCCTGGGCAGGTGGCCGAGGCGGCGATCGACGTCGGTCGGCGCGTGGCGGCCACCCGCGCGCACACCTCGACGCACATCGTGCACTGGACGCTCCGGCACCTGCTCGGCGAGCACGCCCGCCAGGCGGGCTCGCTCGTCGAGCCGGGCAGGCTTCGGTTCGACTTCCCCCACCCGACGGCGGTCGGCGCCGATCTGCTCGAGGAAGCGGAGCTCGAGGCGAACGGCAGGCTCGCGGCCGACGACCCCGTGAAGATCTTCGAAACCACGATGGACGAGGCGAAGTCGCTGGGCGCGATGGGCCTGTTCGGCGAGAAGTACGGCGACATCGTCCGCGTGGTCGAGATCGGCAACTACTCGCGCGAGCTCTGCGGCGGGACGCACGTCCACCGGACCGGCAACGTCGCCGTGATCCGCATCCTCCGGGAAGGATCGATCGGTGCAGGGATGCGTCGCGTCGAAGCGCTCGTCGGGCCCGACGCGATCCGCGAGATCAACGCCGAGCGGGCGCTGCTGCGCCGGCTCGTCGAGGCGCTAGATGCGAAGGACCCGCATGGTGCCGTGGAGCGGGCGCGGAAGGTCGTCGAGGAGAACCGGCGGTTGCGCATGGAGCTCGGGGAGTTGCGCGCGAGCGACCGCGACGCGGTGATCGCGTCGCTGGTCGCC
>JBKOZW010000078.1:0-6806 GCA_046726095.1 Actinomycetota bacterium | reverse complement strand
CCCGCGCGGTGGCGTCGTCACCCAGCGGGATCATCGCGGGCGACTCTTCCGGAGGGAGCGCGAGGATCCGGTCGAGCTGCGCGAGCGCGCGCTCGGCAACGATCCGTGGCACCACGACGCCCGTCGCGACCGCCTCGCGTGCGATGTCGGTCGCTGCGTCGAGCATCGCCGGGAACGCCCGCAGCCGAGCTTCGTACCGGTCGACACGTTCCGGGGTGTCGGCCTGCTGCAGCGACGCGACCTGCGCGAGCATCGTCCCCACTCCGTGCATGTGGTTCACGACCTCGAACCGGTCGATCCGCTGCTCCAAGCGGGCGATCGATCGGGCGCAGATCGCGCGCATCAGGTCGGCGTCTGCTTGGGCCTCGTCGAGCGGGTCGCCGATCGCGTCGAGCTCGCGGATCGCCTCCCGCGACGCCGACTCCTCGGCCGCGCGACCGGTCTCGGTCAGGTCGGGGAGTCGGTCGTCGTACCGCTCGTCGCCGACGTACGTGCCCAGGAGCGGCTCGCGCTCCAGCAGGCCTTCCCAGAACCCATCGACGAGTTCGCGAACCTGTTGGTCGGCGGTCACGTGCAACCCCTCTCTCGCTTCACAGGAGCCCCAGCGTACCCGCGCCGTCGATCTGGATGGCCGCCCCGGAGAGGAAGCTCGTGTGCGTCGAGCACAGGAACGCGGCGATCCGGCCGAAGTCGTCGGGGTCACCCATCCGTCCCTCGTGTCCGAGCTCCTTGATGCGATCGGTCGCGTGCAGACCGGGACAGAGCAGGTTGAGCGTGATGCCGTCGTCGATCAGGTCCTGCGAGGCGGTCTTGGCCCATGCCCACAGGCCCGTCCGCGCCGCGTTCGAATACGCGAGTTCGGGGCTCGGCTGCTTCACGTACTGCGACGTGAGCAGCACGATGCGACCCCAGCCCGCGCTCCGGAGATGGGGGAGCGCCGCCTGGACCAGCCGGATCGACGTAAGCATGTTGGCGTTCACCGCCGCGCGCATGCCGTCGTCGGTGACGTCGAGCGCGCGGGTGGCCGGCGGCCCTCCGGCGTTCGCGACCAGGATGTCGAGACCGCCGAACCGTTCAACGGTGGCCTCGACGAGCCGCGCCGGGGCGGTGGGGTCCGTGACGTCGGCGGGGATCGCGAACACGTCCCCGGGCATCTCGGCGGCTGCGCGCGCGAGCCGTTCCGGCTCGCGCGCGCAGATCACCACGCGGCAGCCCTCGGAGGCGAGCGCCGCCGCCACCCCACGCCCGAGTCCCTTCGACGCGGCGGTGACCAGGGCAACCTTGCCCTCGATCCCCAGGTCCATGGTGGCCGATGCTACCCGTGGAGGCTAGGCTCGGGCGGCCGTCGCCTCGCCGAGAGACGGTGGGCTGGAAGGGAGGCGCGTGCGCAGAGGAACGCCGGTCCTGCTCGTCGCTTTGCTCCTCGTCGCCGGAGGATGCACCCGCGCGAAGACGCTCGACGCGCAGTCGCTCGATCGGCTGCTCGCGAGCGAGATGCAAAACCAGCTCGACGTCCAGGGCGTGGTGTCCTGCCCGGACGACGTGCCGGCCGAGGCGGGCCGAGTCTTCAACTGCACCGCCACGACGCCCGACGGCACGACGATGACGATCCAGGTCACGCAGACCGACGACCAGGGCACCGTGACCTTCAAGGTCGTGGGCGCGGGTTAGGAGCCGGATGCTGCTGGAGGGGAAGAAGCTGCTGATCACGGGGGTCTTGACCCCCCAGTCGATCGCGTTCTCGGCGGCGAAGGCGGCACTCGACCATGGCGCCGAGATCGTGCTCACCAACTTCGGTCGCGCGGTGAGCCTCACGCAGAAGACCGCGAGGCGGCTCCCGACGACGCCCGACGTCATGGAGATGGACGCGAACTCGGATGAGCAGATCGCCGCGGTCGCCGACGAGCTCCGCTCGAGGTGGGGGCGCCTCGACGGCTTCCTGCACGCGATCGCCTTCGCGCCCCAAGACGCGCTCGGCGGCAACTTCCTCAACACGCCGTGGGAGAGCGTCGCGACCGCGTTCCAGACGAGCGCGTACTCGTTGAAGGCGCTCGCGGTCGGCATGAGCCCGTTGATGAGCGACGGCGGGTCGATCGTGTCGCTCGACTTCGATGGCCGCGTCGCGTGGCCGATCTACGACTGGATGGGGGTCGCGAAGGCCGGGCTCGAGTCGGTCACCCGGTACCTCGCGCGCGACCTCGGTCCTCGGAAGATCCGCGTGAATACGGTCAGCGCCGGTCCGATCAAGACGATGGCCGGCAAGGGGATCCCCGGCTTCGAGCAGATCAGCGGCTCCTGGGGACGACGTGCACCGCTCGGATGGGATCCCGAGGATCCGACACCCGTCGGGAACGCCGTGGTGTTCCTGCTCTCCGACCTCTCGGCCGGGATCACCGGCGAGATGATCCACGTGGACGGCGGGTTCCACGCGATGGGGACGGAGCCGGGCTGAGCCGCTCGTATCCTCGGGGCGTGGATACCGCGCCTCGTCTCACCCGGTTCAGCCATGGCGCCGGTTGCGCGTGCAAGCTCGGACCGCGTGACCTGACCCGCGTGCTCGACATCCTCGGTCCCGACGTCAAGCCGCAGGACGTGCTCGTGTCGGAGGAGACGGGCGACGACGCCGCCGTGTACCGCCTGCGGGACGGTGGCGGTCTGGTGCTCACGCTCGACTTCTTCACGCCGCTCGTCGACGACCCGGCGGACTGGGGGCGGATCGCGGCCGCGAACGCCCTGAGCGACGTGTACGCGATGGGGGGGACACCGCGATTGGCGCTCAACATCGCGGGGTGGCCGGTCGACGAGCTGCCGCTCGATCTGCTCGCTGACGTGCTGGGCGGCGCGCGCGAGATCGCGTCGTCCGCGGACGTGGCGGTCGTCGGCGGGCACACGATCACGACGGAGAAGGAGCCGATCTTCGGGATGGTCGCGATCGGGTTCGTCGATCCGGACGCGATCGTCCGCAACTCGACCGCTCGCCCCGGGATGCAGCTGTTCCTGTCGAAGCCGATCGGGACGGGCCTCATCACCACGGCGATCAAGCGCGACGCGACCGACGACGAACACGCGCGCCTCGCGGTCTCCACCATGACGACCTTGAACGCGGAGGCGTCGGCGGCGATGGTTCGCGACGGTGCCGGCGCGGCAACGGACGTCACCGGCTTCGGCCTCCTGGGGCATCTCCGACGGATGCTCGAAGCGAGCGGCTGCGCCGCGGTCGTCCGCGCGGACGATGTTCCACTCCTGCCCGACGTGCTCTCGCTGGCGCGCCGCGACGTCGTCGCGGGCGGCACGAAGCGCAACCACGCGTGGCTCCAGGAGGTCGTCGATTGGGGCGACCTCGCGACGCCCGAGCAGATCGTGCTCGCCGACGCGCAGACGAGCGGCGGCCTGCTGGTCGCGTCCACCGAGCCGATGGACCCGAGTCTCTTCACCTCGATCGGTGAGGTCGCGGCCGGTGCGCCCGGCTCGATCACGGTCGGCGGCCGCGTCCGGGAATAACCGACCCCACTGGTAGCATTTGCACGTGCAACAGGTGGGTGTCCGCCTGTCCGGCCGACCTCTCGGAGACGAAACGTGGCTGAGCTCGACGGCGTCCTCTTCAAAGAGATCGTGGAGCACGCGCTCCGCGAATTCCCGAACGAATGCTGTGGGCTGGTCGCGGCCGAGGGAGACGCTCCGATCAAGGTCTTCCCGATGACGAACGCGGATGCCAGTCCCGCCACCTACCGCTTCGACGCCAACGAGCAGCTGAAGGTCTTCGACGAGCTCGAAGATCGTGGCTGGGAGATCTGGGGGATCTACCACTCGCACACGCACTCCGAGGCGTCCCCGAGCCCGACCGACACCAAGCGGGCCTTCTACCCCGAGGCGAGGTACCTGGTGCTCTCGTTGCAGGATCGGGCCGCGCCCGTGATGCGCTCGTTCTGGATCCGCGACGGGGAGGTCACCGAAGAGGAGCTCGGGATCCGATGAGCGACGCGACGCCGAGCAGGTTCACCGAGGAGCAGGTCCAGCGCTACTCCCGCCACATCATCCTGCCCAACATCGGAGCCAAGGGCCAGCGCAAGCTGCTCGACGGCTCCGTGCTCGTGATCGGTGCCGGCGGTCTGGGCTCGCCGGTCGCCATGTATCTCGCGGCCGCTGGCGTGGGCAAGCTCGGGATCGTCGACTTCGATCGGGTGGACGTCACCAACCTCCAGCGCCAGATCCTCCACACGACACCAGACGTGGGCCGGTCCAAGGTGGAGTCGGCCGTCGAGCACCTGCGCGCGATCAACCCGACGATCGAGGTCGTCGGCCACGAAACGCTCCTGTTCTCCACGAACGTCTTCGACGTCTTCGACGGGTACGACGTGATCGTCGACGGCACCGACAACTTCCCCGTCCGCTACCTGGTGAACGACGCGACGCAGTTCACCGGGAAGCCGCTCGTGTACGGGTCGATCTACCAGTTCGAGGGACAGGCGACGGTGTTCATGCCCGGTCAGGAGACGCCCTGTTACCGGTGCCTGTTCCCCTCTCCGCCACCGCCGGGGACGGTCCCGAGCTGCGCGGAGGGCGGCGTGTTCGGGGTCCTGCCGGGCGTGATTGGGTCCATCCAGGCGACCGAAGCGATCAAGCTGCTCACGGGCGAGGGCGAGACGCTCGAGGGCCGTCTGCTGCTCTACGACGCGCTCACGATGGAGTTCCAGGAGATGAAGATCCGCTGGGATGCCGACTGCCCGGTGTGCGGCAAGGAGCCGTCCATCACCGAGCTGATCGATTACGAGCAGTTCTGCGGCGTTCCCGCGCGACCCGAGTGAGGAGTTGGCAACGACGATGTCCGTGACCGTGAAGCTCCCGACGATCCTCCGCAAGTTCTCCGGCAACGAGGCGAGGGTCGGCGCCGACGGCGCGACGCTCGCCGAGGTGCTGAAGGACCTGGAGTCCCGCTACCCGGGGATCACGAAGAACGTCGTGTCCGGCGACGGCGGGCTGCATCGGTTCATCAACGTCTACGTGAACGATGAGGACGTCCGGTACCTCGGGTCGCTCGAGACGGCGGTCGCCGACGGCGATGTGGTTTCGATCCTCCCGGCGGTTGCCGGCGGCCGCCGCTAAGCCCGTCTAGGACTCGACGGCCGCTCGCCTAGAGCTATGGCAGGGCGAGAGCAGTCCAACCCGCCGGCGCAGCCGGCGCTGATCTCGCGCCCCCCCGCAGGTCTATCCTCGGCCGTGGGAGCGGGCGATGGATTGGAAGGACGAGGATCCCGGGCTGCCGATCGAGTTCGGGCCGTGTTCGAACGGCGAGTACGACCCCGAGCCCTTCCTGCCGCCGGTCCTTCGGGAAACGATCCGGAGGGCTCGTCTCCTCTGCGAGCGCTCGGCCGGCCGGATCGGGATGTCTCGGCGCGAGTTCCTGCTCTCCGCGTGCGGCGCGGCCGCCACCATGCTCGTCCTCGACGCGTGCACACGCGAAGCCCATCCCACGTCGAGCGTGACGTCTTCACCGGGAGGAACGCTCGAGGTCTCGCCGACGGCGACGGTTGAGCCTTCGGCAGCTGCGGAGGAGCTCGATTGGGACGCGTTCGTGTTCGACATCCAAGGGCACCTCCTCGAGTACGACCTCAACCCGGTGCTCAATGGGCAGGACTTCTGGCAGGGATTCCCGCAGAAGGACTGCGGCGAGGAGGATCCTCGTGCGTGCTACTCGATCGCCCACTTCCTCGATCTGATGTTCCTGCGGTCGGACACCAAGAAGCTGGTGCTCTCCGCCCTCCCGATCCATCCGGAGGGGAGCCCTGCTTCGGCCGAGATCATGGATGTCACTCGCAAGGCGCAGCTCGCGCTGTGCCGCGACGAACGGATCCTCCTGCACGGACAAGCGCTGCCGAACGTCGGGACCCTGGCGGCGGCGCTCGATGCGATGGAGGTGACCGCGCGCACGTATCCCATCGTCGCGTGGAAGACCTTCACCCATTTCCCCGCGGCCTTCGAGCACAACGACAACGGCTGGTACCTCGACGACCGGGATCGACCGCACGACCCGATCGCCGAGCCGTTCATCCGTAAGGCGGTCGACCTGGAGTTGCCGACGATCTGCGTCCACAAGGGGCTCTCGCTCGGAAGCCCCTTCGCCACCCCCGACGACCTCGGCCCCGCAGCCTCGCGTCATCCCGACGTGAACTTCGTCGCGTACCACTCGGGCTTCGAGACGAGCACGCCGGAGGTCGCGTACACGCCGGCGACCCGGAACATGGGGAGCAACCGCCTGCTGTGGTCGATGGAGCGGGCCGGCATCGGCCCCAACGAGAACGTCTTCGCGGAGATCGGATCGTCCTGGTGGTACGTGATGCGCTACCCCAACGAGGCCGCGCACTTCCTCGGGAAGCTCCTGCGGTACGTCGGCGAGGACAACGTGCTGTGGGGAACCGACTGCCTGTTCTACGGCTCGCCGCAGCCGATGATCCGGATGCTGAAGGCGTTCCGGATCTCGCCGGAGTTCCAAGAGCGGTACGGCTACCCGGAGCTCACGCACGAGCTGAAGGCGAAGATCCTCGGTCTGAACGGCGCGCGGCTGTACGGCGTCGACCCGACCGATGTCCGGTGCGAGTTCACGAGCGACGAGCTAGAGCGGATCCGGCGGCAGCTCCCCGGACGGAACGGAGGGCTCGGGCCGCGATCGATCGCGGAGACGAAGGCCTTCCGCGACGACGATCGCCGCCAGTGGTCGGAGATGGCACAGCTCCTCGCCTGACCGGTCCCGGCAGGCGAGCGGATGCGTCAAGCTGCGCGGGTGCAGGTCCGTCGGCTCGGTCCCAACG
>JBKOZW010000077.1:0-10717 GCA_046726095.1 Actinomycetota bacterium | reverse complement strand
TCGACCGTGACGGTCTGGTCGCTCGGGTTCGACAGCGTGACGTTGAACTGGAGCACCGGGATGTCGCCCGTGTTGCCTTCGTCGCCCGTCTGGTCGTCGATGCTGATGGCGGGCACCGCGTCGTCGTTCGTGATCGTGCCGGTGGCCTGGTCGTCCCCCAGTCCCGCGTTCGCCGGGTTCGAGAGCGTGACGGTCAGGTCCTCGTCCGCCTCGTACGTGACGTCACCGTTCACGGTCACGTCCGCGGTCTTCGCGGTGTCGCCCGGGTCGAAGGTCACGGTCCCGGACGCGGCCTCGTAGTCGCCGTCGCCCGTGGTCGCGGAGCCGTCGGCGGCCGTCCAATCGACCGTCACCGTCTCCACGGACGCATGGGAGAGCGTCACGTCGAACGAGAGCGTCGTCGTGCCCGAGTCGCCTTCCGAGACGGACGCGTCCGCGACGCTCGCGTCGGGGGTCAGGTCGTCATTCGTGATCGTGCCGTCGCCCAGGTCGTCCGCGAGGGTGGCGTTCGCGGCGTTGGACAGGTCGAGCGTGAAGCCTTCGTCCGGCTCGACGGTGTCGTCGCCGTTGACGCTGACATCCACGGTCTTCGTCGTCTCCCCTGCCGTGAAGGTGATCGTTCCCGATGCCGCGGCGTAGTCGCCGTCCGCCAGCGTCGCCGTGCCGTCGTTGGTCGAGTAGTCGACCGTCACCGTCTGATCGCTCGGGTTGGAGAGCGTGACGTTGAAGGTCATCGTGGTCGTGGTGGAGCTGTTCCCCTCGGCGACGACCTGATCGTCCACGCTGATGTCCGGGACCGGGTCATCGTTCGTGATCGTTCCCAGGCCCTGGTCGTCGGTGATCGTCGCGCTGACGGCGCCGCTCAGGTTCACCGTGAAGGTCTGGTCGGCCTCCTCCTTGGTGTCGCCGTTCACCGTGACGTCGACGGTCTTGGAGGTGTCGCCCGGCAGGAAGCTGAGCGTCCCGGAGGTCGAGTCGTAGTCGCCGTCGGCGACCGTTGCGGTGCCGTCCGCCGTGGCGAAGTCGACGGTGGTCGTGAAGGCGGTCGACCCGGTCTTCGTGACGTCGAACGAGAACGTCGAGGTGCCGGTGTTCCCTTCGGCCGCCGTGACGTCCGCGATCGCGAACGAGGCGGCGCTGTCGTCGTCGGAGATCGTCTGGGTCGCGGTGGGGGTGTCGATCACGATGTCCGTCGGGGGGATCGGGTTGGAGATCGTGACGGTGAACGTCTCGTTCGGTTCGACGTTCGTGTCGCCGTCGATCATGACCGTCGCGGTCTTCGTCCGGTCCGACGGAAGCCCGCTGAAGATCACGGTTCCGCTCGCCGCCGTGTAGTCGCTCCCGGCGGTCGCGGTTCCGTTGCTGGTCGCCCAGTCGATCGAGAACGCGTTGGGGTTGCCCGTGTAGGTGATCGCGAACGTCACCGGGGTCGTGCCGCTGTTGCCCTCGACCTGCGTCGGCGTGTTCGCGGTGATCGTCACGTGGTCGAGCGGGGCGGCCGACGCCGGGGGCGTCGGCATCCCGAGCACGGCGATGGCCGCAACCACCGCCGTCGCGACCGCGCGCAACGAGACAGATGTGATCCGTGTCATGCAAGACCCTCCGTTCTGGGTGCCAGACCGATCCGGCGGGACGCCCGCGCACCGGATGTCCCTTCGAAGGGGGATATCGTCGGATGAGCCGAGCGGCTCTAGTCGGCCGACCGGGGAGAAATACCTACCTGATATCGGGTAGGGGAACGGGGTGGATCGTTCGCTCGACGATCAGCGCGAGCAGCTGCTCGGTCGCCAGGTGTCCTTCTTGGATGTGCGCTGTGACGTCGGATGGGATCCGGATCGACACGTCGGCGAGGGGCGCGAGCTTGCCGCCCGAGCGCCCCGTCAGGCCGAGCACGGTGAGACGCATCGCGGCGGCGCGTTCCGCCGCCGCGAGGATGTTGGCCGAGTTGCCGCTCGTCGAGATGCCCATCAGGACGTCCCCGGGCCTCCCCAGCGCCTCGACCTGCCGCGCGAAGATGGCTTCCACGCCGAAGTCGTTCGCGATCGCCGTGAGGAGCGACGTGTCCGTCGTCATCGCGATCGCGCGCATCGCCGGGCGAGGATGGTCGAGGGTCAACGTGCTCACGAACTCGGTCGCGAGGTGCTGCGCGTCGGCGGCGCTGCCACCGTTGCCGCAGATCAACAGGGTCCCGCCGGCTGCGAACGAGGTGGCGATCCGCTCGGCCGCCTCGACGATGTCGTCCAGGCACGTGTCCACGACCGAGCGCATCAGGTCAGACGCTTCCGTCAGGTACGTCCGGGCGCGACCAGCGGCGATGTCGCGATCCACCGTCATCCTCCCCGCATCGGCTCCTGCGTCGGCGCGAGCGACGCGATGATATCCACCGCCCCGGCCAGGTTCGGGACGACGTGATCGGCGAAGCGAGCTGCGGCCGATCGCTCCTCGACGCCGTGTCCCGTCAGGACCTGGATCGTCGTCGCTCCGATCCGGCGTCCGAGCTCCATGTCGCCGGCGTGGTCGCCGATCACGAACGAGGACGATGGCTCGAAGCCGAACCGCTCGGCGGCCCTCAGTGCAAGGCGGGGCGCCGGCTTGCGGCAGGAACATCCCTCCTCGGGGGCGTGCGGACAGACCTCGATCGCGTCCACGCTCGCCCCCTCCCGGGCGAGCAGGTCGCGGAGCCGATCATGGATCCGATAGAGGCCCTCCGGCGTGAGGAGTCCTCGTCCCACGTGCGCCTGGTTGGTGACCACGACGATGCCCATCCCCAGTTCGTCGCGGAGCCGAACGAGCGCGTCCGCCGATCCCGGGATCAGCTCGATCTGGTCGGGATCGGTGATGTGGTTCCGCTCGACGTTGATCGTTCCGTCTCGGTCGACCAGTGCGAAGCGACGTGTCATGCCCTCGGCGACCAGACCCGGTCGCGACAGGTGGCTCGGATCCCTGTCCGGGAGAACGCGAACGGGGCGAGCTGTCCGCCGAGCGCGGTCAGCGCTCGGCGGACCTCAGCGTGCCTCACCGGGGCGGCGGCGATCAGGAGATAGCCTCCGCCGCCGGCGCCGCAGATCTTGCCGCCCGTGGCGCCCGCCTCCACGGCGCTCCGGAGCATGCGCTCGATCGGCGTGTCCTGCGTGATGAACGGGTTCATCTGTTTCTTCGCTTGGAAGGCATCGGTGAGGAGCGGGCCGAGGCTCGCGAGGTCCCCTGCTTCGATCGCGTGACGCATCGCGAACGCCATCTCCTGGAGCCGCTTCATCCCGAGGATCGTGTCCTCGCGACCCTCGCGGTGCATCGCGATCTGTCGCTCGATCAGGCCGACGTTGCGCCGGACCGCGCCCGTGTAGCACAGGAGGAGATGCCGGTTGAGCTCGGCGAGCGCGTCGGCGCGCACGCGGATCGGCTCGACCCGGGCGCCGCCCCGCGAGAACTCGAGGAGGTTGAAGCCGCCGAACGCGGCCGCGTACTGATCCTGCCAACCCCCGCTGATCCCGAGGTCTTCGCGCTCGATGCGGTAGGCGAGGTCGGCAACTTGCGCTGCCGTCAGCTCACGATCCGCGAGCATCGCGAGCGCGCCGACGATCGCGGTGACGAGGGCCGAGGAGCCGCCGAGACCGCTCCCGGGTGGGGCATCGCTGTGGATCTGGACGTCCAGGCCGGTGTCGACGCCGATCCGGGCGATCGCAGCTTTGGGGAGATCCATAACGCCGTCGTAGGCGGGGCCGTCGTCGAGGTGGTACTCGACCAGGTGACCGAGGTCGTGCGAGCGCACCGAGACCTGGCGGTCGTCGCGGGGCACCAGCCGGACCCGGACGCAGTGGTCGATCGTGGCCGACAGCACCGCGCCGCCGTGCTCGTCGTACCAGTGCGGGAAGTCCGTGCCGCCGCCCACGAAGCTGATCCGGAGGGGCGCGACGGAATCGATCGGGGTCCGGTCGCCGTGCACCGCTCCAGTCTAGGGGGTGGTCGATCGCCAGCTCGTGGAGCTAGGCGACGTGTCGCTGCAGGCGGCGGCGTTGCTGTTCGGTCGTCGCACCCCAGACCCCGTACCGCTCGCCGTTCTTGAGCGCCCACGCGAGGCACTCCTCGCGGATCGCGCAGGACAGGCAGAACGCGAGGGCCGGTCCCGCCTCCTCCTCGGAGATCGGGAAGAAGACGTCGGGGTCGACGCCGAAGCACGCGGCGCGCTCTTGCCAGAGATCGGGGGGGGAGGGATCGGGTGGAAGTGCATCGAGATCAACGTCGGGGAACCGGTCGATCCTCACCTCGTCGTACCCCCCCTTCGACCGGCCGAGCTCGGCCGGGGGCCGATTCATAACAGAGGGCGCGTTGGGGAGGGAAGGGGTCGAAGGCCTCCATCGCGGGGTCACCTGTTGAAGGGACAGGAAATGACCCGGACGGGCTAGACCGGCAGCGGGACGTCGATCAACGTAGTCCCATCACGCAGCGCGAGACGGGGTCCGGATCCCCACCGGACGCGGGCGATCAGGACGGTCCCCTCGTCCCCGTCCGCCGCGCTCGTGATCTCTCCGACGGCGGTCGAGTCCGCGAACACCGGGTCGCCCCGGTGAGCCTCACCGGTCGTCGCCAGGTGGCGAAGCACGCGCACGGGGTGACCGAGGTTCCGGACCTTCGCGACGGCCTCCTGACCGAGGAAACACCCTTTCCCGTACGCGATCACGTCGTCCAGGCCTGCCTCGGCAGGGAGCGAGCGCCCGTCGAAGTCTGGGCCCATCCGAGGGGTGCCGCGTCGGATGCGCCAGGCCTCGAGGGCATCGGGGCCGGCCTCTTCGAGGCCGGCCCCGATGCACGATCGGGCGAAGCTCCATGCCGGTTTGCCCGTCCCGGTCAGCACGTCGATCCCCGGGCCGACGGCCGACGGTTGCGTCGCGCCCGCGACGCCCACGAGGGAGGCCGCGGCGCCCGGGACCGCGAAGAGGGCGAGGTCGTTCGTGCGGTCCTCGAGGGAGACGTCGGAGGATAGAACGTAGGCACTCAAGGCCAGCCCGACGTGCTCCGGTTGGTCCGCCGGCTGGAGCAGCATCAGGTCGTCCTCGCGCCGCGCGACGTGGACGTCCGTGCGGATCCGACCCGTCGGCGTCAGCAGGAGGGAGCGGCACGCGTGACCGGGGGCGAGCGCCGCGATGTCCGCCGTGAGCAGGTCCCCGAGCCACGACACGGCGTCGCCGCCGGAGATCCGCACCTTGCGCCACGACGAGAGGTCGACGAAGGCGCGCTCTTCCTCGAGGGCGCGCAGTTGACCGTCGTCCGTTTCGCCGATCCCCATGCCTGCGATTATCGGCGTCGTGGACGTTCCGACCACCTTGCTCGTCACGAACGACTTCCCGCCCCGCGTCGGGGGGATCCAGCGAACCCTCGAAGCGCTCGTGCGGGGATTCCCCACCGAGCGCGTCGGGGTCTTCTGCCCGGCCGCGTCGGACGGAGGCGTGTACGACGCCGACGCGCCGTTCCGCGTGTTCCGTCAACCGGAGCCGTTCCTGTGGCCGACCCGCGACATCGCGTCGCGGGTCGGCCCCGCCGCCCGCGAACTGGGCGCGGAGGTCGTCCTGTTCGGGGCGACGTATCCCCTCGGTCTGCTCGGGCCGCGGCTCGCGGCCGGCGGGCTGCCGTACCTGAGCGCCGCGCACGGGTTCGAGTACTGGCTCTCGATCGCGCCCGGCTCGCACGCCCTGATGCGACGTGCCACCTCGCGCGCCGCGCGCGTCCCGGTGATGTGCTCCGAGTTCATCGCGAGGACGGTCCGCACGGCCGTCCCCGCCCACGTCCCCGTCTCCGTTCTGTATCCGGGCGCCGACGTCGAACGGTTCCGGCCGGATCTCGAGACCGAGGACATCCGCCGGTCGCTCGACGTGGCGGACCGGCCGCTGGTCGTGTGCGTCAGCAGGCTCGTCCCGCGGAAGGGTCAGGACGTCCTGATCCGAGCGATGCCGGCGATCAGAGGACGCGTTCCGGAGGCGACCCTGTTGCTCGTCGGCGGCGGTCCTTACGAAGCCAGACTGCGTGCGCTCGCCGCGCGGGCACCCGCGGGATCGGTCCTGTTCGCCGGGGAGGTCGGGGAGGGGGATCTTCCGCGCTATTACGCGGCCGGCGACGTGTTCGCGATGCCGTGCCGCACCCGCGCCGCGGGCCTCGAGGTGGAGGGATGGGGCAACGTGTTCGTGGAGGCGGCCGCCTGCGGCCGCCCGGTCGTCGTCGGAGACTCGGGCGGGGCACGCGAGACGTTGGTCGACGGCGAGACGGGGTTGCTCGTCGACGGCCGGAGCGTCCACGAGGTTGCGGCGGCCGTCGCGACGCTGCTCGCCGAGCCCGCGCTTGCCGCCAAGATGGGCGACGCCGGACGCGATCGCGTGCTGCGCTCGCACACGTGGCCGGCGATCGCCGACCGGCTCGCGGGCTGGC
This sequence comes from Actinomycetota bacterium, assembly GCA_046726095.1. GTDB lineage: Bacteria > Actinomycetota > UBA4738 > UBA4738 > HRBIN12 > AC-51. The sequence goes on along the minus strand of JBKOZW010000077.1, from coordinate 4,300 downwards.
TGCGCCTGGCAACGGGCTGAGGTCGTTCACCACGCGGGTGCCGGGGGTACCCTGCGGCACGTGCCCGACGACGATCTCAGGTGCCCGTCGTGCGGCGCGTTGGTGTCGGCCGACGCCGAGTGGTGCGGGCAGTGCTTCACCCCGCTCCGAGCGGCGCCCGAGCCGGAGCCGGTGCCGGCGCCGGCGCCGGCGCTGCGGTCGACCACGGCCGACCGGGAGCGCCGGACCGTGGCCGAACCGTCAGCGCCCGACCCAACATCCGTCCGCGAGCCCTTCTGGCCGTGCACCGTGTGCGGCGCCGAGAACCCGATCGCGCTCGACATCTGCGGCGTCTGCGGGACGCCGTTCGCACAGGTGATGCGGGCGTCGGTCGGCGCGCCCCACGTCGATCCGCGCGACGCAGTGATCCGTTCCCTGATCTTCCCCGGTCTCGGCCACCGCGCCCTGGGCAGGAACGTCGACGGTCTCGCCCGCGGTGTGCTGTTCGGGGTGACGTTCGGGCTCGGGGTGTTGCTCGCGATCGCCGCCGCGGGCTCGGCGGCGCTCGTCGGCGCCTTCGTCCTGTTCCTCGTCGCGGGGATCGGCGTCTACGTGATGTCCGCGGTCGAAGCCCATCGGCTCGCGAGCGGAGGGCAGCTCCTCGTCCCCACGCACATCCTGATGTGGGTCCTCGTCGGGGTCGTCTTCGTCGGGATCACGCTGCTCGTGATCGGCGTCGTGTCCGCGACCCATCGGTAGCATCGCACCGCCGGTAGCATTGCGCGGATGGAACACGCCGAGGGCTCGATCGTGATCGACGCGCCGATCGACGACGTCGTCGAGGTCATCGAGGACTACGAGGCGTATCCCGAATGGGCGGACGTTCGCTCCGTGAACATCCGCGAGCGGGGCGAGGGCGGACGTCCCACGCAGGTGGCGTTCGAGGTCGACGTGCCCGTCCTCGGCAAGGCGTCCTACACGCTCCGCTACCGGTACGCGCCGGGGGACACCGCGATCTCCTGGACCTCGACCGAGGCGCACGGCGCGGTCCGCGACGTCCGCGGCGAATACCTGCTGAACGAGGTGGATCCCGACAGCACGCAGGTCACGTACCGGCTCGCCGTCGAGCTCGGTCCGCTCGTTCCCGGGTTCATCCGCACGGAGGGAGCCCGCCGCGTGATCGAGAACGCGCTCGAGCGGCTCAAGCGGCGCGTCGAGATGGGCTGATGAGCCTCGAGCCGCTCGTGACCCCCGCGATGCGGCCGGTCCCGCCGCCGATCCCCGCCCGGCCGGACGCCGAGGATCGCTGGCCGATGATCCGATGGAGCACGCGGGAGTTCCTCCCGGTCGCGCTGGCGCCGTTCGGGTTGGTGCTGTTCGCCTATTACCTGGTGTTCGGCTACCTCGGCTGGGACTCGGAGGCGGGCGGCGTCGTGGTGACCGCGAGCCAACAGATGGCGCTCCTGCTGCCGGTCGCGATCTACGTGCGACGCACGCGCGGGTCGCTCGCACCGCTCGGGCTCCGACGCGCCGGGTGGAAGGCAACGGATGTGTTCGCGGGGATCGGCGCCGGGCTCGGCGCGCTCGTCGCGGGAACGATCGCGATCGTGATCACGATCGCGATCGTCCGCGCGATCACCGGGAACGAGCCGAGCAGCTCGAGCGCCCTCGACGACACGACCGGACCGTGGCTGATCCTCAACGCGTTGATGGCGGTGCTGCTCGCGCCCCTGTGCGAGGAGGTCTACTTCCGCGGGTTCGTGTTCCAGGGACTGCGCGGCCACATGCGGTTCGTCTGGGCGGCGCTGCTGTCGGGATCGTTCTTCGCGTTCGTCCACGTCGAGCCGATCCGCTTCTTCGGCCTCGCGGTGATGGGGCTGATCCTCGCCTCGGTGTTCGAGCACCGCCGGACGCTTGTGTCCTCCATGGCCGCGCACGCGACCGTGAACGTCGTGGCGGTCGTCTTGCTGTTCGCGCTCCGCTGAGACATCGGCGGCCTGCGGGATCGTGGTCCGTCGGACCGGCTAGGCTGGCCGGGATGCGTGTCATCTTGTTCACTGGCAAGGGCGGGGTCGGAAAGACGACGATCGCGGCCGCCACCGCCGTCCGCGCGGCTCGAGAAGGCCGCCGGACACTCGTGATGTCGACGGACCCCGCGCACTCCCTCGCGGATTCCTTCGAAGCCGAGATCGGCAGCCGGCCGACCCAGATCGTGCCGAACCTCTGGGGGCAGCAGATCGATGCGCAGGAACGGCTCGAGGACAACTGGCGCGATATCCAGGATTACATGGTCCAGCTCATGAACTGGGCGGGCACGGAGACGATCCAGGCCGAGGAGCTCACCGTGATCCCAGGCCTCGACGAGATCTTCGCCCTGATCGACGTGAAGACCCATGTCGAGAGCGGGAACTACGACTGCCTCGTCGTCGACTGCGCGCCGACCGCGGAGACGCTTCGTCTCCTGTCCCTTCCCGAGATCATGAGCTGGTACATCGAGAGGATCTTCCCCGTCGAGCGGAAGGTCGTGAAGGCCGTCCGTCCGCTCGTGTCGCGGATGACCTCCCTCCCGATCGCCTCGGACCAGGTCTTCGAAGCGGTCGAGCGGTTACACCGGAACCTCGACGCCGTGAAGGTGATCCTCACCGATGAGGAGGTTGCCTCCGTGCGGCTCGTGCTCAACCCGGAGAAGATGGTGATCAGCGAGGCGCGACGGACCTACACGTACCTCGGTCTGTTCGGGTACCGCGTCGACGCCGTGGTCGTGAACCGCGTCCTGCCCCCCGACGTCACCGATCCGTACTTCGGCAAATGGAAGGACATCCAATCCGAGCACCTGGCCACGGTGCACGAATCGTTCGAACCGGTGCCGATCCTCCTCTCTCGGCTGTTCGACCGCGAGATGGTCGGGATCCCTCTCCTGGAGGAGATGGCGGGCGAGGTCTACGGGACGAGCGACGCGATCTCGATCCTGTACCACGACGACCCGATCCGTGTTCGGAAGCGTGGCGAAGGGTACGTCCTTCGGATGCGGCTCCCCTTCGTGTCGCGCGACGACATGGACATCCATCGGCGCGGCGAGGAGCTCGTCGTCCGCGTCGGGTCCTACAAGCGCAACCTGATCCTGCCGCAGAGCTTGAAGCGGATGACGGTCCGCGAGGCGAACTTCGCCGGCGATCACCTGGAGATCCTGTTCGCGCGCGCCTCGCCGCCGGCCGCGGGACGGGACCTTGAGGCGGCACGCGACGAGAGAGGAGGTTGATCGATGGCCGAAGCTGCGAAGGACGAGGCGAAGCGGTCGCACACGCCTCGCGAAGGCGAGGAGCGGTCCGCGGAGCCGTCGGTACATACCGCGGCGGGATGCCCGGTCGCGTGGTGCCCGATCTGCATGGCGGTCACGGCGGTCCAGCCGCTCAAACCTGAGGTGATCGAGCATCTCCTGAAGGCGGGAACGGAGATGCTGCTCGCCTTCCGGGGTGTGATCGATGCCCGCGCCGACGAGGTGCATCCACCCGACGACGAGGATCCGGGGCCGACCCGGCTCCAGAAGATCGACATCGGATGAGCGACGCGGCGGTCCAGGCCGCCGGCGTCGACGTGGGCGGCACCAAGATCGTCGCGTTGCGTGTGGACGCGGATGGGAAGGAGCTCGCACGCTCGACCCATCTGACGCCCGCCGATGACATGGACGCGACGCTCGACGAACTGGTCGCCGCGCTCGCGGGGGTGACGGCGCCGGGGATCGTCGCCGTGGGCGTGGGAGCCGCCGGTCTGGTGGAGCAGGGGACCGGGATCCTCCGGTTCGCTCCCAACCTTGCGTGGCGCGACGCGCCGATCGGCGAGGTGGTCGGGCGGGCGACGGGCGTCCCCGCGGTCGTCGACAACGACTGCACGGCTGGTGCCTACGGCGAGTTCCGCATCGGCGCCGCGCGCGGCGTCCAGGACACGCTCTACCTGGGCGTGGGGACCGGGATCGGGGGAGGCTTGATCCTCGGCGGGTCGGTCTACCGCGGAGCCCACGGGTTCGCCGCCGAGGTCGGCCACATCGTCGTCGAGCAGGACGGCCCGGTGTGCGGCTGCGGCAACCGGGGGTGCTGGGAGACCGTCGCGAGCGGAACGGCGATCACGCGGGAGGGGCGGGCCGCGGCGCGTGCGCACGCGCCGCTCGCGGCGCGTGCGGGCGGCGACCCCGAGGCGGTGACCGGGCGGATCGTGGTGGAGGCCGCGCGCGACGGCGACGCCGTCGCGCGCGGCATCGTTGTCGAGGCGGGCTGGCGGCTCGGCGTCGGCATCGCCGGGCTCGTCAACGTGCTCGACCCGGCGT
>JBKOZW010000076.1:0-7665 GCA_046726095.1 Actinomycetota bacterium | reverse complement strand
CGAGTGGGACCGCTGGCGCGACGAGCTGTCTCGCGGCGCCGGCATCCCCGTCGAGTCGCTCGATCGCGCCTTCCACGACACCCACGCGGCGCGCAACACGGGGGCGTACCCGACCATCGAAGACAGCACCCGGGCGATCATCCTCGCCGCGGGGCTGCCCGACGACCCCGAGATGATCCGCTGGTGGGTCGAAACCGACGTTCGGTTCATGCAGGAGGCCGTCCAGCTCCACGGAGACTCCCTTCCTACGGTGCGGGCCCTCAGGAAACGCGGCGACGCGACGGTCCTCGTGAGCAACTGCGGCCCCGACACGCGACTGCTCATCGATCGCTTCCAGCTGGAAACCGAGTTCAACTCCGTGATCCTCTCGTTCGAGATCGGTGTCCGGAAGCCGGACGCGGCGATCTACGAGGCAGCGCTCCGGTCGGTCGGAGCACGGCCGGAAGACGCCCTCTTCGTGGACGACCAAGTCGACTATTGCGACGGAGCCCGCGCGCTCGGCATCGACACCCGGTTGATCCTTCGGCCCGGCGCTCAGCCAGACGCGTTCGCGGCATCCTCGACCGACGGCCACATCGTGATACGTGATCTGACGTCGCTGCTCGCGTGACGCTGGCTCTTCAAGACGAGAGGAACACCAAGAGGATGGCCATGTAGAGGCATCCGGCCGCCGCGATCGTCGCGGTGTGCCAGATCTCGTGATACCCGAAAGTCCTGGGCCACGGATCGGGCCGGTGCAGCGCCAGCACGAGTGCACCACCCGAGTAGAAGAAGCCACCGAGCACCATCAGCACGAGCTGCGTCGTGGAGAGCTCGCGAACGAGCGCGGGGAAGACGATCACGGCCACCCAGCCGAGCCCGAGGTACAGGAAGCCGGAGAGCACATGAAGGTCCGTTCGGTAGATCTTGGTTGCGATCCCGACGGCGGCCCCGACCCACACGATCGTCAGGACGACGAAGCCCTGCACACCCTGGAGCACCACGAGGCAGAACGGCGTGTACGTGCCGGCGATCAACACGAAGATCGTCGCGTGGTCAAGCGTCTGCATCCGGGCACGGCCTCGCTCGTCCCACGCACCAAGGTGGTAGGCGGCGCTCGTGCCGAACTGCGTCAAGAGGGCGATCCAGTAGACGAACGCTCCGACGACCTCTTCGGGACCGGACGCGATCAGGACAAGCACGAACCCAGCCGGCATCGAAGCGAAGAACGCGACCTGGTGGAGTCGCCCGCGTAGCAGCGGGTTCGGCAGCTCTCGTTGAGAGGTCACCGCTCGAGGGTACGGGTGGTCCCTTTTACAGACCGAGAACGGAGCCGCGCCGGCGTCTGCTGCCGATCGTCGTCATTCAGTTGCGACACCATGGCTCGGCTGCCGGCATTTCGGCGATGTCGATACACCCGGCTCCGCTGCGCGAAGCCTTGGTGCCTTCGCACATCGAACACAGCGAAACGGCGCTCGACCCCCCCTTATGGTCGATAGACGAGGTCTTCTCGGTGAAAACGTATCAGGAGTTCGGCGGCCACGTTGTCCTCTGCTCCGTCCGGGTCGCGGAACACGTGACGGTCAGGGATGTCGCTGTTCGCGAAGGCAGCGTGCATCTGGCGGGTCGCGGGCTCATCGGTGAACCCATGTCCCGACCGCGTTGAGACCCGTTCAACGCAGCGCTCCACGGGTGGGAACAGGATGGCGTAGTGGAGATAGTCGACGCCTGTTTGCTCGATGAACGTAGGAACGAACCACGGGCCGATCATTCCGTCGAAGATCGTCATGAACCCACCGGCCACGAACCTACCGGTAGCAGCTGCGGACGCCCTCACAACGATCTCGTACTGGTCGTGAGCCTCCGGAAGCCAGGGCGCGATCGCCCCTTTGTTGAGGAAGCCGAAGAAGGCATCGCCTTGGACGAGGACGCTCTTGGGGAACCTTTCTGCGATCAACGCGGCCGCGGACGACTTACCCGCACCCGGTGGTCCCGTCACGACGAGCAAGGAGGCCATCTTTGGATTCTCGCTGGAGGGGTCAAGAGGGCTCCCCACGCACGATACGGCTCCATCGGCCGCCGCATCGACACGGAGCTGAGAGCCGGCGTTAACGCTCGAGCGTCAATCGACTCCTTTCACGGTGAGAGGGTGATGCGTGCACAAGGAAGCCCACTTGGGATCAACGGATCGAGTCAACCATCGCGATTCCACACCGAGCGCTCGGATCGAGGATGTGTACCGTGCCGAGGGCGCGAGGTTGTGGCGTGTACTCGTCCTCCATACCGGAAACCCGGAAGTGGCGTCCGACGCCGTGGCAGAGGCGTTCGCCCAGGCCCTCAGACGTGGTGAAGCGATCGCTCACCCAGATCGGTGGATCTGGAAAGCCGCGTTCCGACTCGCCGCGGGCGAACTGAAGGGTCGCTCTCCCGAAAGCACCGGATCGCATGAGCGCGCGTACGAGTTCCCGGATGAAGCGGTCCATCTCGCCGAAGCTCTCGCCCACCTATCACCGATGCAACGCGGCTCGATCATCCTCCGCTACTACGGCGGCTATACGTCGAGCGAGATCGCATCGATCCTCAGCTCTTCGAGCGCGGCGGTCCGCGTCCACCTGTTCCGGGGACGTCGACGACTCGCCGACCTGATGGAGGTACCACGCGATGACTGATCTGAAGGAGATGTTCCGGCCTGTCGAGTCGATGCCCGCGCCGGACCTTTGGAATGAGGCGCAGATCCGCAGCGCTCAACATGATGCTTCTGGGCGAGCGTGGAGAGGTCGCAGCCGGACGCCAGCCGCCATGGTTGCGGTCGTCGCAGCGGGCTTGGCGTTCCTCCTTCTCGTGCGGGTCTTTGGCTCAACTGGACCAGCAAGCGACGTCGCAGGCGGTGGACCCACCGGGACCCTTGCGTTCGAGAGTGGCGACGACGTCTTCGTCGTCCAAGCAGGTTCAGGTGATGTCGAGCGGCTGCTCGGCCTGCATGCCCACGGATCGGAGGGCTCGCTCGCGTTCGCGTGGTCACCGGACGGATCGATGGTTGCGTTCACCGACGAGGACTCACAGGGACGGCGTCGACTCTTCGTCGCTGCCTCCGATGGCTCCGGTGTGCACGCGATGACGACTGCAGCCCTCGACGTGGACGACCTCGCCTGGTCGCCGGATGGTGCGCAGATCGCGTTTGCGGCATCCGCGGACGGAGTTGGCGATATCTACGCTGCCGATGCCTACGGGAACGGCATCCAGAAGCTGACGAGGGTCGCCCGGAACGGTGTCGACGGAGCCACCATGCCAGCTTGGTCCCCGGACGGCGCGCGCATCGCTTTCGTGTGGACCCGCTACAACCGCGCGAGTGAATCGGAGGATCAGACGATCGCGCTGATCGGGGCCGACGGTGGAGCACCGCGGCCGGTGACTGAAGGTCCGGTCGACGAATCCCCCGCCTGGTCGCCGAAGGGAGACCAGATCGCGTTCCTCGCGAAGAACGATCAAGGGGCGGCTCTGAAGGTCGTCGATCCCACGGCCCGGACCGAGCGAACGGTAGCGGACCTCGCGCCCGGGGACGAGTTCGCCTGGTCACCGTTGGATGACGCGCTCGCATTCCTGGACGCGGGAACCGGTGCCCTGCTGATCGCCGCACCTGACGGCAGCGTGCGGGAAGTCGCGGCTGGATCGGCCTTCGACGGATGGCGGGCGTCCGGATCGCTCTCATGGACACTCGATGGTCGCTGGATCGGTGTTGCCGCGCGCTCGGACTCGGGTGGGAGCCGGATCTTCGCTGTGCCGGTCGGTGGGGGCGACCCGATACCTGTTACGTCGTCGGAGATGCCTGCGCACGCTCCCCTCTGGCAGCCGCCCGGGAGTGAGCTAGGTGCGACCAGTCCCACCTCGGCAGGCGCATGTGACCAGGGGCCCTGGATCGAGGAATGTCCAGAAGCCAACTGGGCCCGCTCCGTGCTCGTCGCCGCCGGCTTGAAGGTGACGCAGGAACTACCGGGTGCCTTCATCGTGCAGTACTCGCGCGGAGAGTTGCTGTTCTGGGCGATGGATCCGGCTCATCACGAAGGTGTTGAGCCACTGGACGAGGAGCTCACGTCGGGAGACGAGTTCAGGGTCGTGCAGCAGGTCAGCGGCGTGATCGTCCACGAACTCCGGGGCAGGTGGGTATGGACGGTCCACGGGTTGAACGTTTGGGTGTGGGGGTATAGCAGAAACGATCCGCCCGCCGATGTCATCGATTCCCTGGTTCGCGCCAGTCAGTCGACCCCCTACTAGGTGCAGACTTGGACAGTCAGCGGAGAGAAGCCCACCCGCCTAGACTCGCGAGATGGCCGACAAGCTCCCCAGGAAGATCTACGAGCGAGAGCTCGAGCGGCTCCAGGAAGAGCTCGTGCAGATGGAGGAGTGGGTCTACGACAGCAAGTCCCGCGTCGCCGTCGTGTTCGAAGGCCGGGACGCGGCCGGCAAGGGCGGCGTGATCAAGCGGATCACCGAGCACATGAACCCTCGGATCACTAAGCACACCGCGCTCCCCAAGCCGACCGAGCGGCAGACGACGCAGTGGTACTTCCAGCGCTACACCGCCGAACTGCCGGCGGGTGGCGAGATCATCCTGTTCGACCGTTCCTGGTACAACCGCGCCGGGGTCGAGCACGTCCTCGGCTTCTGCACGCCCAGCGACTACCAGCGGTTCCTCCGTCAGTGCCCGATCTTCGAGCGGCTGCTCGTGGAGGACGGGATCATCCTGATCAAGTACTGGTTCTCCGTCTCCGACGACGAGCAAGAGCGCCGGTTCATGAAGCGCGTCGACGATCCGATGCGGCGTTGGAAGCTCTCCGACACCGATCTCTACGCGCGATCGAAGTGGGTCGAGTACTCACGCGCCAAGGACAACATGTTCGTGCACACCGACATCCCCGAGGCGCCGTGGAACGTCGTCGAGGCCGACGACAAGAGGCGCGCACGGATCAACTGCATCGCGCACCTGCTCAGCCAGATCCCGTGGAAGCCGAAGCCGGAGCCGAGGATCGAGCTCCCACCGCGACAGTCGGACGACGGCTACGTTCGGCCCCCGCGCGATCTCTACCGGTACGTGCCGGACCACGCAGCGTCGCTCGTTGAGGCGTAAGGGTTACCCCAGGTCGTCGATAACGTCCGCGATCGACTTCCGGATCCCCGTGATGAACGGCACCTCTTCCTTCGCGTAGAGCCGCGCCTTGGTCTCCCGCAGACGGCGGATCACGTCGACGATCGCGTCGAGCTCCGGTGACTCGAAGGCCAGGATCCACTCCCAGTCGCCCAAGCCGAAGGCGTTCGTCGTGTTCCCGACCACTTGGGAGAACTCACGTCCCGCGGCGCCGTGCGTCCGGAGCAGCTCCGACCGTTCCTCGGCGGGCAGCAGGTACCACTCCGGGGTCCGGACGAACGGGTACACGCACAGGTACGGCTGCGGTGGGTCGCCTCTGACGAACGCTGGCTGGTGATCGGGCGAGAACTCGGCCGGCTTCACGAGGCCCATGAAGGACCAGGTCATCTCGACCGCCCCGCCGAGCTCCGTCCGCCGGAAGTCGACGACCGCCTGCTGGAGATCCTCCGCCGAACCGGCGACGAGCCAGAGCATCAGGTCCGCGTCGGGCCGGAAGCCGACCGTCGAGTACGTGCCGCGCACGGTGACGTCGTCCCCCCAGCTCTTGAAGAGGTCCTCGAGCTCGGCGGAGGCCCGCGCCCGGTCCTTGGCGTCGCCGAGGACCGGGCGCAGGTCGGGCGTCCCGGCGAAGATCGGATACAGCGTGTAGATCGTGTCGGTCATCTGATCCGCTCCCGGTGGTCGGAGGTCACGAAGTCGCGAACGCTCTCTGCGTTTTCGGTCGCGCGGCGGACACATTCCGCGACGTCGAGGCCGTCGAACGAACGTCCGATCACGAAGATACCCGCGGGGAGGCGGTCGCGGATCCGCGCGACGCGCTCCACGTGACCCAGCCGGTAGCGAGGCATCGCGTCGGGCCACCTGACGACGGCCGACGCCTCGGGATGGTCCGGCAGCGGGATGAGCGCCGCGATGTGCCGGGAGCAGGCCTCGACGATCTCGGCGTCGGCGGCGTCGAGCAGGTCCTCCTGGTCGGCGCCGCCGATCGAACAACGGAGGATCGCGCGCGAGCCGAACGCGGGGTCGGGCCAGACCGACGACGTCCACGTACACGTGGTCATCGGGGTGGTGCCGGTCGGCGCGGCGAAGCCCGCGCCGGCCGGCACCCGTTCGGCGGTCCCTTCCGGGTAGACGAGCAGCACCACGCCGACGGAGACGCTCGGGATCTGCTGGAGATCGGGCGCGACGCCGGGCGCGATGTCGTCCAACAACGGCAGCGCGGCGGGCGCGTCCACCGCGATCACTAGAGCGTCGGTTTCGACCGCCCCAGCGGACGTGCGGACGACCCATCCGTCGTCGGCGGCGTCGATGCTCTCGACCGTCGCTCGGAGTCGAAGAGCGGAACCGAGACGTGAGGCGAGCTCGTCGGTCAGCGCGGCGGGGCCGCCGCGAGGCCGCACGAACAGCGGCGGCGACGGGCTTCCCTTCCTCGAGTCCCGGATCGCAGCCTGGGCGCCTCGCAGCAGCGAGCCCTGGAACCGCTCCCATCGCGTGAACTCGGGGAACGTGGCCTCGACGGAGAGGGTGTCGACGTCGCCGCCGAACAGCCCGGCGAGGACGGGCGCGACCGCGAGATCCGTGGCTTCGTCACCGAGCCGGCGCCGGAGCAAACCGCCGAGGGTCTCGTCGCCGGCGCCGGCAGCGCGCTTCCGCTTCACCAGATCGAGCAAAGCCCTGCGGCGGCCGCGCGCCGAAAGACCCGGCCACCGGAACACGTCGCCCAGGTCCCCGGGGATGCCGAAGGCCGTGCCGGTCGGGTACTCGACGAGTCCGCGCCGGGTCCAGAGCCACGTTCCCGACGCGGCTGGCTTCGTCGTCTGGATCCCGAGCTCGCGACAGAGATCGACCGCCCACGGCTTCCGGGCCGGGAACGAGTCGGCGCCGGCATCAAGGATCATCCCGCCAAGCTCGATCGTTCGGAGCTCACCGCCGACGCGATCGGACGCCTCGAGGACGACGACGTCGACAGGAGGTTCGGCGTTCCGGAGGCGGTGCGCGGCGGTCAGGCCCGTGGCGCCGGCGCCGATCACGGCGACCCGCGGCGGGCGGTCAGCCATCGCGCTCGGATCGAGAGTGGACCAGGTCGACCAGACGCTGCAGCGTCTCGACCGGCGTATCGGGGAGGACCCCGTGGCCCAGGTTGAAGACGTGACCGGGGCGCCCGCCCGCGCGGTCGAGCACGTCGAGCGCCTCCCGCTCGACGATGGGCCACGGGGCGAGCGGCACGGCGGGATCGAGGTTCCCTTGGATCGCGACCGAGGGTCCCAGCCGCTCCCACGCCCGATCCAGCTCCACGCGATGGTCGACGCCGATCGCGTCGCCGCCCGCCTCCCGCATCGCCCCGAGCAGCTCCGACGTCCCGACGCCGAAGTGGATCACGGGCACGTCCAGGTCCGAGAGGCGCGCGAACAGCTTTCGCATGTGCGATAGCACGTTCGCGCGGTAGGCGGCGGGGGCGGGGGCCCCCCCCCCCCGGGGGGAGACCATCAGGGCGCGCGCCCCCCCCCCCCCCGGCGCCCGGAGGTGCGGCACCCCCACCACAA
>JBKOZW010000075.1:0-10176 GCA_046726095.1 Actinomycetota bacterium | reverse complement strand
CCCCGTCACGGCCGTGATCGACGGGGCGCGGCGGCTGATGCTCGGTCTCCCGGTCGGTGACGCGCTGGTCAGGTCGATCGTCTGGATGGTCGCGATCGTTGCCGTGTTCGCTCCGCTCGCGATCGCGCGGTACCGCCGTCGCGTGTGACGTAGGGATCGGCATGGACGAGGAGCTCACCTGGAGGCAGTTCCAGGAGTCACCCGGTGTCGAGGATTGGCGGGTGCTGGGCGAGGGTGCGTGCGCGTTCTTCCGGACGAGCACGTTCGCCGACGGAGCCCGACTCGTGAACGCGATCAGCGATCTGGGGGTCGCCGAGCCTCACCGACCCGACGTCGACCTCCGCCACGACGGCGTGACGGTCCGGCTGATCACGATCACCGAAGGCCACTTCGGCTGCACGAGAGCGACGTCGTGCTCGCCCGTGAGATCTCGGCGATCGCGCGCGGGCTGCATGCCCCTCCCGACCCGGCCAACGTGCAGACGATCCAGATCGCGATCGACGCGCTCGTCCTTCCCGAGGTGATGCCGTTCTGGCGCGCCGTGCTGGGCTATCAGGACCGCGGGAACGGCGACGAGGACCTGCTCGACCCGCGTGGGCGCGGGCCGTTGTTCTGGTTCAACAGATGGACGAGCCGCGTCCGCAGCGCAACCGGATCCATGTCGACGTCTGGGTGCCGCACGACCTGGCCGAGGCGCGCGTGACCGCGGCACTCGTGGCGAAGGGCCGACTCGTGACCGACAAGTACGCGCCCTCGTGGTGGACGCTCGCCGACGCCGAGGGCAACGAGGCGGACGTCTACACGTGGCAGCAGTCGGGGGGTTAACAGATGCCTGACATCTCGTTAATCTCCTGCCGTTATGTCAGGGCGGCGGACACCCCAGGGAGAGGCAGGCACGAACGTCATCCTCGCGACGTTCCGGACCAACGGCCTCCTCGTCAGCGCGGGAGATCGGCTCGGCGCCGAGGGGGGCTTGACCTCGGCGCGTTGGCAGGTGCTCGGGGCGATCGCGCTGGAGGACCGCCCCTTGACCGTGCCGCAGATCGCTCGGCGGATGGGCCTCACCCGGCAGAGCGTGCACGTCACCACCAAGGCGCTCATCGACGCCGGCCTGCTCGAGCTGGCGCCGAACACGGATCATCGTCGCTCCCCGCTCGTGGCGATGACCGAGCTCGGGCGGACCACGTACGACGCGGTCGACCGTCTCCAGACCCGATGGGTCAACGAGCTCATGGACGGGATCGCTCGTTCTGACCTGGAAACGACCGCTCGTGTGCTCGAGGAGCTGAGCCGGCGCCTGGAGAGCGTTCGATGACCCCACGGGCGATGCGGAAGCCGAGCGAGCGGTCCACCTGTTCTGGGCGCTCGTGCTGGCGTTGTACGTCTACGAGCTCCTCCCCTCCTGGGGCGAGCAGGTCACGCGATGGCTGGTGGTTCCAGGGATCGCGGCATCCGGTCTCGCGATGTGGTTCGCGGCCCCCATGAGGAAGTTCGTCAGGAAGATGCGCTCTCCCGAACGACGCGATCCCACCGTATCCACGCGGCCTTGACTTAGGCGTCCGCGCGGGTCGAAGCTCGGATGAGGACGGGATCGACCCCCTGACGGTCTCACACACACGGTCTCCGTGACGTCGATCCCGGATCATGAGGGAGGGAACGGTCATGGCGGGATCGGTTCGCACTCGTGTCGCGGTCATCGGCGTCGCGTTCGCCCTGGGGGTCGGAGGCGTCCTTGCGCTTCCGGTTCCCGCGGGTGCCGGCCCCGCGGTGACGACCAGCGAGGTCAGCGTCGGAAGTCCCCACAACGTCGCGCCTCGCAGCCACCAGAACGAGCCCGCGGTCGCGATCGATGCGCACGCACCCAACGTCCTCGTCGCCGGATCGAACGACTACATCGATCAGCAACCATGCCCCGAAGACATCGCGACCGAAACGGCGACGTGTGACGACTTCACCGCCGGCATCGGCGTCAGCGGCGTCTACTTCTCCTTCGATAGCGGCCGGAGCTGGATGCAGCCGACCTACACGGGATGGCAGGCCCGCAACTGCGGCACCGCGACGGTCTGCCCCGGCTCGTTCGGACCGATCGGCCGGATCCCTTGGTACTACGAGGCCGGTCTGGTCGACGACGGCGACCCCGCCGTCGCGATCGGACCCAAACCCGTCAACGGGACGTTCTCGTGGGACAACGGCTCGAGGGTCTACTACGCGAACCTGACGGCGAACTTCCCCGGCGCCGAGGGCTTCCCTCGCGGGTTCGAGGCCGTCGCGGTCTCGCGTCTGGACAACCCGACGCCGACGAGGGTGCAGAGCAAGAACAACTGGTACCGCCCGGTGATCGTGACGGCTCAGCAGAGCAACACGGCCTTCACGGACAAGGAGCAGATCTGGGTCGACAACGCGTCCTCGAGCCCGTTCTTCGGCCGCGCCTACATCTGCTACGCGGAGTTCCGGAGCGTCGGGCAGCACATCCCCGGCACCGCGATCGCGCCGCTGACCGTGGCCGTCTCCTCCGACGGCGGTGACACGTGGAGCAAGAAGCAGATCCAGCCCGCCGACGCCGGCGGCCACGGCGAAGGTGGTTTCGGGTCGTCCGGATGCACGGTCCGGACCGCCAGCAACGGCGACGTGTACGTGTTCGCGGAGCAGTTCCAGAACCCGCTCCAGACCGGTCTGCCGACACACGGCAAGCAGGTCATGTTCAAGTCCACCGACGGCGGCTTCCACTGGTCCAAGGCGAAGACGCTGTTCACGATCACCGACCCGTGCTTCTTCCAGGACCCACTCTCCGGTCGCTGCGTCATGGACGGGTACACGGGAGCTCGGACGGATCTCGCGTCGGCGCCAAGCGTCGACATCGCGAACGGGGCCCCGACCGGTGAAGACGCAACGAACCTCATCATCGACGCGTGGGCCGACGCGAGCGCCGGCCTGAACAACGAGGACGCCCGGATCGCGTGGTCCTCGGATGGCGGGGCGACGTGGCACGGTCCGACCGCCGTGTCGCTCCCCGGCGACCGGCCGATGTACGCGGCGCCTGCGATCTCGCCATCGGGCGACCGGGCGTACGTCGTGTACGAAGCCGTGACGTCGCCGTGGCGCGGCGCCGACATGACGAGCCCGCGCCCGTGGCACGGCGTCTTCCTGTCCGCACCGGTCGGGGGAGGAGGTCCCGGGGCGTGGGACGTCCTCTACAACGGTCCCCGCGCCGACCTTCGATCTTCGTTCCCGGGTCACCGGTTCCGTGAAGAGCGGATCGGAGACTACGTCTACGCGGCGGCGAGCCGTGACTACGGCGTTGGGCTCTGGATCGACGTTCGGAACGCGGCCGTGTGTCCGGCGATCCAGCAGTGGCGAGCGGCGTCGCTCGCCGCTGGAGATATCGTGATCCCTGCACCGTGGCCGCTCACTGATTGCCCGGCCACGTGGGGGAACATGGACGTGTGGAGCGCGACGACGGGCTGACGTTCAGGGAAGATGGATCCGGCGGGTGTGACAGCCCGCCGGATCCATCTTCAATGAGGCGGGTTAGGCCACGTGCGGTCAGAACGAGCCGTTCGCCCACTCAGCCATCTGAAGGACGAGCCGACCTTGGGTGGAGGAGGTTCGAGATGGCCCTGTGGACGTTCATCCAGTGTCGACGGTGCGGATTCGCGGGATGCGCGGCACCGATCGGCGATGGATGCCCGCGATGCGGCCATCCGCTCGAGCCCGAGCCCCCCGAGGGAAGCGAGGATCCGGCGACTGCGTGACGTCGCGCCGTGCGAGACTCGAGCGGTGGATCGACTCCGAGAGCCACCTGATGCCCCGGCCGTGGTCCGAGCGATCATGAGCACGACACACGACCGTCACCTCGATCTCGCCGCGCTCATCGACGGCCTCGGCGACGAAGATCTCTCGTGGACACCGTGCGCGGACGCGCCCGCGCTCGCCGGACTGGTGCTCCACATCTTGGACGTCGAAGGTCACCTCGCGGCGATCGCGAACGGTGAAGACGATCATTGGACCGGCGAGAACGGGAGCCACATCCTGGACACCGCGACGTCCGACGAGCTGCACGCGGCGATCGACGCTGTCGATGCTCGCATCTGGACCGCTTTCGCATCCCTCGACGAAACTCGTCTGGAGGTTCCCGTGTCCGGTGGCGAGCGACTCGTGGAAGCGTTACTCGAGGACCTCGACCACTGCGCCCTCCATCACGGGCAGGCGCAACTCACTCGCAACATGTGGGAGGCGACTCATCCCGACCTGCCGAAGTCGTACGAACACTGGGGCTGATCGTCCTGCCGCCCTCGCCTGGCGCGGAGGCGAGCCCGATCGCGAACAGCGGTGTGCCCATGACGTTGACCTGAGGGGGAAACCGTACGCGATCGACCCCTATGGAGCGTGGGTCGAGCTCGTGAGCCCGCACGTTCCGTAGCCGCGATCAGCCTCGTGCGATCCCATCGGCGATCCGCTCGCCGACGACGACCGTCGGCAGCGTCGGCGTCGAGCGAGGCAGCTCGGGGAAGATCGACGCGTCCGCGACCCGGAGCCACGTGCACGCCGCGCACGCGACCGTCGGCGTCGACCACCGCATCGGGGTCGTCGCCACCCATGCGACACGTCCCTGCCGGATGCCAGTAGTGCGCGTGCCGCGCGCGGATCCACTCCTTCATCGCGTCGTCGTCGGCCGAGGCATCCGGGAGCTGCAGCGGCTCGCCGAGGTACGGGACGAGGTGCTCGCTCCGGACGAGGTCGAGCGCCCATCGGAGGCCGGCGATCAGATCGAGCACGTCCGCTTCGTCGGTGAGGAACGCATGGTCCGGCTGCGAGCGATCCTCGGGATCGGAGGATCGCAGCTGCACCCGCCCGCGCGAGCGTGGCGTCAGCAGCGCGACCGCGACCACGGACAACCACCCGCTCGGCGTGCGCGGGTCTCGTTCCATCCACGGGTAGACGTGGAGGTCGTAGGGGCCCCGGCACGCGGGCGACGCGAGCTTCACCATCACCTGCTCCTCCGGCAGCCAGCCGAAAGAGCTGGCGAACGACGACGTTTCCTCGACGAGCCGATCCGTGCCTCCATGATGGAGCTCGATCGCGGGCTGGTCGTGGAGCCCTTCCCCGACCGCGGGCAGGTCGACCGCGACTTCGATCCCGGCGCGACGGAGCACGTCGGCCGGCCCGATCCCGCTGCGGAGGAGCACCTCGGGAGAGCCGTAGGTACCGGCCGACAGGGCCACGAGATCGGCGCGGTAGTCGCGCGGCTGCCCGTCGACGATCGCGCGAACGCCGGTCGCGTGGTCGCCGTCCAGCAGCACGCGGTCGACGAGCGCCCCGGGGATCACCTTGAGCTCGGGCCGATCGCGAACCGGATCCAGGTACGCGAACGCGGCGTTCCACCGGATGCCGTCGACGATGTTCATGGGCTCGGTCCCGCATCCGACACCGCCGTCAAGATCGGCCAGATCGTCCGTCTCGCGGATCCCTGCCTCGACCGCCGCGTCGAGGTACGCGCTCAGGAACGGTTGCGCCTCGTCGCGCGTGAAGTGCCGAACGCGCATGCGCTCGCTCGCGCGCGAGAACAGCGGGGCGAGGTCGTCGCCGGACCAGCCGGCGCAGCCGGAGGCGTCCCAGCGGTCGTAGTCGCTGCGCCACCCGACGCCGAGACCACAGCCGTTGTGCGCTGAGCATCCGCCGATCACGCGAGCGCGCTCGAAGACCAGCGACTGCCCACCGGCCCCGCGTCCGGCGTACCCCCAGTCGTGTGCGGAGGGGAGCGAGGCCGAGACCTGCAGCAGGTCGCTCGGCCACCTGCCCGAGTCGGTGGCTCCATAGTCTGGGCCCGACTCCAGGACCGTGACGCGCATGCCCGCCTCGACCAGCCGGCCGGCGACGACGCTGCCCGCGGTGCCTCCCCCGATGACGACGACGTCCGATCGCTCGTTCACGCTGACGGAATCTAGCGTCTTCGACCTGGGCGATCGCGGAGGTGCTGGAGCTTCTCGGGGTTGCGAACCGCGCGGATCGCCTGGACCTGATCGCCCTTGCTTTCCACGATGCGAGGATCCCCGCGTAGGCTAGACGCGCGGAGCCGACCAGAGGAGGGACCGATGGGTATCACGCTCAACCCATACCTCAACTTCCGGGGGAACGCCCGCGAGGCTATGGAGTTCTATGAAGGAGTCTTCGGCGGCAAGCTGAACGTCTCGACGTTCGCCGACTTCCATGCGGCGTCGGATCCGAGCGAGAACGATCTGGTGATGCACGCGGACCTCGAAGGCCCGGAGGGCATCCGGTTCATGGCGGCGGACACGCCGATCAAGATGGAATACCGGCCGGGCACGAACTTCTCGATGTCGCTCAGCGGCGACGATGAGACGGAGCTCCGCGGTTACTTCGAGAAGCTCGCCGAAGGAGGTTCGGTGACGATGCCGCTCGAGGAAGCGCCTTGGGGCGACATCTTCGGCATGTGCACCGACCGGTTCGGCATCAGCTGGTTGGTCAACGTCGCGGCGACCGCGACCTGACGGGACAGGTCACGACATCACACAGGCGGACGCCGCTCGTCCGACGACATGAGCAAGGCGTGAGGGATCGGATGCCACGGCTCGGCGTTCTCGCGCTCGGGTTGCTCACGGTCCTGTCGGCTGCGTGCGGCTCCGGCGCACCGTCCGCATCGCAGTCTCCCGCGACATCGGCGCCGACGTTCGCCGTGACCGGTCCGGACCCCGTGCGAGGGACGCTGGAAGCAGGCGTCCATGGCGGGGTGGTCGTCCACCCGAAGCGGGGCCCGTTCCGTGTGTTCGAAACACCTTCTCCGCGCGGCAACGTTGCGGCCTACCGCGCCGTCAACGACTGGGGTCAGCCCCTCTGGTTGCCCGTGATCGCGGAACGTGACGTTCGAGGTGACCCCTGGGTGCACGTGCTCCTCCCGGAGCGACCCAACGGATCGACGGGATGGTTGCGGGCTGCACGCGTCGACACGAGCATCGTTCGGGACCGCATCATCGTCCGGTTGCGGACGCATACGTTGACGCGGTACCACGAGGGCCGACCGATCGCGCGCTACGGCGTCGCCATCGGTAGGCCTTCGACCCCCACCACGCCCGGTCGTTTCTTCGTCTGGGCCCGTGTCGGCTACGCGGACGATCAGGGCCCGTACGGGAACTTCGCGGTCGGCCTCTCCGGGTTCTCAGAAGTGATCACCGATTGGCCGGGCGGCGGCCGGATGGCGATCCATGGGACTACGGACCCGAGCCTGGCCGGCGAGGATGTGTCGAACGGGTGTATCCGCGTGTTCAACCCACTGATGGCGAAGTTGATCGACGTGCCCATGGGGGCGACCGTCATCATCCGTCCGTAGTGCTTCCAGCTTCCTTGACGCCTTCGTCGAGGTGTCATGAAGTTGCGGGCGACATATCGGTCGGCGAAGAGGGGCGATCACACTGCGGATGAGGCTCCGGCGATCGTTCGCGAGCGGCTCCGGAAGGCTCGCGCTGATCGGTGTGGTCGCGGTCCTCCTGGCCGTGGCTGCGTGGGCCGTGACCGGTGTGCAGACCGGCGGTACGAGCGGCTCCGCCCGGACGATGAATCCGGCCATCAGCGGAACGCTCAACGCCGTCGTCGCGGCCGCGTGGGGTGCGGGGGTCGTCGCGCTCATCGTCATGGTCCGGAGGCTCAGGCGGCGGCTCGAGGAGGACGCCGAGGGGTTGGGGCCGCGACCGCCCCCCAAACCGTGGTGGGTCTCGATGGTCGCGTGGCTCATCGTCGCCGCCCTCTTCCTGATCCCGCTGCTGACCTTCAGGAACCGTCAGGGCCGGGAACCCCAGCCGACCCCGACCGCGGCGCCGGGGTCGGATCCGACGAGCGGCGCCGTGGAGGATCCACGCAGGCCCTCTTCGTGGGTGATCGTCGGGTTCATCGCGGGAGCCGCCGCAGCCGCGGCGGCTCTCGCGTTCGCCGCACGGAGGCCAGCATCCATCGAGGAGGACAGGGAGCCGCTCCCCGAGTTGCTACGCCACGTGGTCGGTGCGGTCGACGACTCGATCGGCGACATCGAGCGCGACCCCGACCCGCGCCGCGCGATCATCCGTGCATACGTACGGATGGAGGCCGTCCTGGCCCGCGGGAGCATCCCGCGGCGTCCCTCGGATACGCCGCTCGAGTACATCGAAGGCGCGCTCCGCTCGCTGGCGATCCCGGCCGCCCCGGCACGGTCGCTCACCGACCTTTTCGAGATCGCGAGGTTCAGCGATCGCTCGATCGACGTCTCCATGAAGCGACGAGCGATCGACTGCCTCCTCGACATCCGATCGGCGCTGATGTCGGAGGTCACATGAGCGATCCACCGCGCCTCCGCTGGAAAGGCTCGGCCCTGGTGCTGACGCTCGCCTCGGTCGTCCTCCTCAGCCTCGCGCTTGCCGTGCCTCGGTACGCGGGTGCGTCGGCGCAGATCTTCGTGATCGTCGTCGGCGCGCTCGTGATCCGGCTCCTGGTCCAGGCGCTCCGGGCCGCCACGTCGGCGCCGGGGCCGTTCCCGTTCGACCAGGCGCTCCGCCTGCCTCCCAGGCAGGAGATCCCTCGAGCCAGGGAGCCCGACCGGATCGCGTTCGAGGTCGGCGCCGCGACCCATCGCGCGCTGGAGCTCCACCACCGGGTCCGCCGGCGGCTCCGCCGGCTCGCCGCGGATCGGCTCGCCGCCGAACACGGCGTCGATCTGGATGCCGACCGGGACGCCGCGCGCTCGCTCCTCGGCGCGGAAGCGTGGGACCTGCTCCGGCCCGATCACGTGCCGCCGGAGGATCGGTTCGGACCGGGCATGCCGATCGAGGACGTCGCGAAGATCGTGACCGCCGTCGAGGATCTCTCGCGATGACGCTCACGCATGTCGAGGTCGGCGAGCTCTCCGATCAGATCATCGCGGAGATCGAACGAGCCGTGATCGGCAAGCGCAGCGTCCTCGAGATGATCCTGCTGGGCCTGCTCGCCGACGGTCACGTGCTGATCGACGACGTCCCCGGGCTCGCGAAGACCCTCATGGCGCGCTCGTTCGCGAGCGTCCTGGGGCTTGGCTTCGGCCGGGTGCAGTTCACGCCGGATCTGGTGCCCTCCGACATCACCGGGGCGACGATCTACGACCAGCACCGAGGGGTGTTCGAGTTCCGTCCGGGTCCCGTCTTCACGAACATCCTGCTCGCGGACGAGATCAACCGGGCTCCGGCGAAGACGCAGGCCGCGCTCCTCGAGGCGATGGAGGAGCGCCAGGTCACGATCGAGGGCGAGACCTATCCCCTGCCGCCGCCGTTCCTGGTGCTGGCGACGCAGAACCCGATCGAGTTCGAGGGAACCTATCCGCTCCCGGAGGCCCAGCTCGATCGGTTCCTGATGCGGATCGGCGTCGGCTACCCGACGAACGACGACGAGTGGCGGATCATCGAACGTCGGCTCCAGCGGAAGACCGACGTGGTCCAGCTCACGCCCGTCGTCGGGCCGTCCGACCTGGAGCAGATGAAGGCATCCGTCGAAGACGTGTTCGTCTCGGAGGCGATCGGACGCTACATCGTGTCGATCGTCGACGCGACACGGTCGGCGCCCCGCGTGCAGGTCGGTGCCAGCCCGCGCGGGAGCCTCGCGCTCGTGAAGCTCGCGCGGGCGAACGCGGTGCTCGCCGGTCGCGAGTTCGTCACGCCGGAGGACGTGAAGGCCGTCGCCGTCCCGGCGCTCGCGCACCGGATCGCGCTCCGGCCCGATTCCTGGGTGACCGGCGTCAAGGGCGACCGGATCGTAGCGGAGGTCCTGAACAGCGTTCCGGCCCCGCCGCCCGAACCCGAGGGCGGGCCGTGACGCGCCGCCCGTCGCCCAAGCTGACCGGCTTCGCGTCCGTCGCCGCGATCTTCCTGGTCGGCGCCCTCGCGACGGGCCGTCCCGAGTTCGTCGTGATGGCTTCGCCGTTCGCGGTGATCCTGGTGGCGGGTCTCCTCACGGCCGAGCCGCCGGTATGGACCACCCTCAGCGTGGACGTCGAGCGGGATCGCCTCGTCGAAGGCGAGGCGATCACGCTCGATGTCCGGATCGCCGCCGAGACCGACGTCGAGCGTGTGGAGGTGGTCCTGCCGGTCCCGAGCGGTGGGGGCGGGGGAAAAGGGGGGAACCCCCCACGCGTCCCTAAGGCCCCCGGGCCGGGGCCCACCCGTG
>JBKOZW010000074.1:0-12162 GCA_046726095.1 Actinomycetota bacterium | reverse complement strand
TCTTGGACGCGCCCGGCGTGTTCGAGATCTTGGCGGCCCGCTCCTTCGACATCCCCTTCTTGCGCAGGCCCTCGTACTGCTTCCGGTTCTTGATGCTCGCGGTCTTCTTCCCCGGCATGTCTCTGCCTCCTTTCCCGGATCTGATGTCCTGCAGGGCCGTGCGGTGAAACCTGTCTGAGCGTTTCGCCGAGCTACCCGAACGGGTAGGTCGGAGGGACGCACGGAAGGGGTGGCCCGATGACGGAGCGACCGACCACCTGCCCGGTCTGCGGCAAAGGGACCCTCGCGGACATCGAGTTCGACGCGGGGCGAACGGCCGACGAGGATCTGCAGCAACAGCCGGAGAGCCGCCAACTCGACTTCTACACGTGTGGACACCGGGTGACCGGCGCGCGACTCGACGCCGCCGACGAGCGGCTGGACGTGGAGCGCCGGACCTCAGACGAAACGGCGGCACCGCTGCCTGGATCCGAGAGTGAGTGATCCATGACGCCGGTTCGGCGTGACGGCGACCGGGTAGGACCCGGCGACGATGGAGAGCGCTCGAGAGCTGTTCGTGCACCTCACCAGGTCGATGTACGAGGGGATGAAGCGACTCGAACGTAGCCTGGCGGGGATCGAGAAGCGAACGGCTGAGACGCAGCTCACGAAGGTGGTGGGCGAGCTCCGCGCCGTCTGCTCCGAACAGGCGAAGCGCCTCGAGGAGGTATTCGGCCTGCTCGATCAACGACCGAGCAAGGAGCCGTCCCCCGTGATCGCGGGTTTCCTCGAAGCGGAGGCGATGGCCCGTCGCGGGCGCCGGGCGAAGCAGGTCACCGATCTGGTCGCGGCGAAGACCGCGAGCGACGTGGCCCAGTATTCGATGCAAACGTTCGAAGTGATGCTCCAGCTCGCCGATCACGCGGGCATCATCACCAGCTCGCCAAGGATCGGAGACGCGCTCGAGGTCAGCATGAAGGAGCACAAGAAGCTCCGGAAAGACCTCAAGAAGCTGAACGGCATGCTCGTCGAGCAACTCTCGCCGTCGTGATCGTCACGACGGCGTCAGACGCACCCGCACGATGCCAGGCCTGGCGGACTCGACCTGGTCCCACCGAACGAATCGCCTGCGTTGCTCCGCCCGGCGGTCGAACAGCCTGAACAGGAGCGGCCCCCGCTGGTCGGGTCGTCCGATCCGCCCCTGCCTTCGGGGGGCCACGATGATGCCCGTGACCCTGAACGGGCGGGAGCCCTCGTCAGCGTTCGCGAGCTCGTGCACGACGCGGACGTCGACCACCTGCCCGATCGGGTGGTCGCGCCCGTCGCGGACCTCGCTCCCGCACAGCTCACTCAGGCGCATGATCCGCTCCCGGGATCTTCCCGATCGCCACGTCGACGATCCAGCGGTCCAGCGGGCCGATGCCGGCCTCCTCACGTGACACGCCGACGTCGACGCGACCGTTCACGTCGAGAACATCGTCGATCGCGATCCTGACCGGCTCGCCCCCGCGAACCTGGTCGAGCCGCGCGCACGCGGCGCGGATCCACCCCCGGAGCTTGCTCGAGAAGCGGCCCGCGAGCGCAGGAGCGCCGACCAGGACGGCCGTCAACGTCGGCGGATCGGCGTCGTCGAACTCGAGATCGTCGACCCGGCCGATCGGTCGCATCTCGCGATCGAAGACCGGCAGGTCCGCAACGTCGCGGAACAGGTCCAACTCGCGTTGCCGATCCGCCATCATCCGCCGCCTTTCGTGATCAACAACAACGGGATCGCGGCGATCGCGGCGACGACCATCAAGGCGAACACGATCGTGGCTGCCGTGTTCGTTGCACGAGAGTTCGTCTTGTCGCCGACGTACCGCGGATCGTTCGCCAGCAAGAGGATCGGAAGGTACGTGAGCGGCGCCGCCACCGCCACCAGCACGATCGAGAACTCGGTGAGCTTGATCGGGTTGATCGACGACTGCACCAGCAGCAGGGCTCCCACGAGCGTGACGATCACCACCAGATGGAACCGCGGGGCTTCCTTCGGCTTGAACATCTTGCCCCACGGCCAGCCGAAGTACTGACAGACGATGTATCCCGCCGAGAGGCCCGTCTCCAGGGCGGCCCCGAAGAACGCGGCGAACGCACCGATCAATAGCAAGACGAGACCACCCTTCCCGACGATCGCCGAGACCGGCAGGCTCGCTTGCGACAACGTATCCACGGAGATGCCGCGCGGGTACAGGTAGATCGCGGCGAGCGCCATGAGCCCGAGCGAGATCACCGCGCCCAATGAGAAGCCGAAGTACGTGTTGACACGGTTGACGAGAAGGTCTTGACGCCCCCACTTCTCCTCGATCGCGCCCGACGAGAAGAAGAACGGCTCGTAGACCGTGATCGTCGCTCCGAACATCGACACCACCCAGTACCAGTAGACCGCGTGGGTCTCCGTGGATGGGACGGCGGGGTGGGTCGCTGAATGCAAGAGGTCGTGCCAGTCGGCTCCCGCGTGCCACACGCCGAAGACGACGACCAGCAAGGCCAGACCCGTCAGCCCGAAGATCCGCTCCATCCAGGTGAACTTCACCCTCCACATCACGAACCACACGGCGACACCCAGCGGAACGACCCAGAACAGGTAGTTGAGTCCGGTCAGGACCTCGATCACCAGGGCAAGGCCGCCGATCTCGGCGGCGAGCGTGAGAAGGTTCACCGCGAACGACGCCAGGAGGTTGACGCCGCCGAGCCGCGGGCCGAATCGTTCCCTGACCAGGTCGAACGACGCCCGCTGGGAGAGCGCTGCGACCCGCCCGGCCATCTCCGCGAAGAGGACGATCGTGATCGTTCCCAGGACGACCACCCACGCCACGCCCATCCTGAACCGCGACCCCGTGGCCGCCGACGCGACGAAGTCGCCGATGTCGACGAACGCCCCGATCGCGGTGAGGATCCCGAGCGTGATCTCGAAGATCCGCTTCACGTGAGCTCTTCCACCAGCTGGTCGAGCTGCCGCGACAGGTCGGTGAGCCGAGGCCTGAGCTGGGCCAGGCTCTCGACATCCACCCGACGCGCGGCGATCCGTGCCAGAGCGATGGCGTCGGACGCATCCGACAGGACCGGCAAGACCTCCTGTCGGAGCTCATCGGATGCCTGGTCCGGCGGCTGGATCGACGCGAACCCGCTCTCCGCGCCGTCGACCGTCTCGTTCGCGTCCTGGATCGTGATCGAGACGAACGGAGCGAACGCCTGTTTCGCGACCGCGACGTCGATCGCCGCGAGCGTCGTCTGCACGGCCGACTGGGCTTGCTCGACGCTGTTCTCCGCCCGGCTCGCGTACACATCGAACGTGCGTGCGGGCCCGACACAAGAGGCCACGGAGATGAGCGTCAGGATGGCCAGACAGGTTCGCGCGGAAGCAAGGCCCTGAAGCATCGTGCGCTGACCTTTTCCAGCCGAATCGGAAGTGAACCGCCCGCGCACTCTGCTGGCGGGGAGATCAGCCTGACACCCGGCTCTATCTGGAGCGGACGACAGGATTTGAACCCGCGACCCCACCTTGGCAAGGTAGCCACTGCCAGATCCGCACGACCTGCCGCCGAGCATCCGGGTGCATCGCCAGGAGGTCGATGATGTCCGCCCAGTCGTCGCCGCCCGGGCTCGCTTCAAGGAGCCGACCGCGTCCGGTGAACAGCACGCCGGCACGCCGCACTCGGATGGCTTTCGGTCTGGACGAGGTCAGCTCCTAGAGCCTCTGTTCGGAAGCGTGCGGACCGCGAAAACCGCCGAGTGCGCCGCACATACTGGTAGATTGGATGGGTCCACCATTCGGTGGAGCCGCCCAAGACGGGGCGCACGCGCGAAGACCTCCCGACCTTGCCTTCTCCGGTTCCTTGAAGAACGAGGAGGCAAGACATGGTCACTCTGCAAGACCCGACGCGTCAACGAGATCCATCCTCGCGCCACGCGTTCCCCGATGTTGTCGGCGAGCCGAAGCTGAGAGCTTCGCGAACGCTCGCCGAAGAGCTCCTCGCACGGTTCCGGGGCGGCGGAGCAGCATCCGAGACCTCGTTCGAACTGGAGTCCCACGGGGGCTACGCTCGCACCGTCGTCGGGACGGTCGCGTATCTCGACGAGCAGGCTCAAACCTTCATGGTCCGAGTTGCCGATGGCCGGCTGATCCGGGTGCCGTTGCGAGATGTCACGTCGGCCACCATCGGAATTTCAAGTGAACGTTATGGGTCGAGATTCGACCGTGACTTCGATGGTCTGGGCACGGGACCCGGGCGAACTGTCGATCGCACATCTCCACGGCGACGATCGGATGACGGCGCGTAGGACCGGGCGGTTCCGGGTCTGGACGAGTCACGGCTCGGGCTCGTACCGGAGCCGATCCAGAGCGATCGCAGCGGCTCGATGGGTCGCGAGCGAGACCCGCGACACCATCGCGGTCGCAAGCGAGACAACAGGGCAACGATGGGATGTTTCCCCCGCGGGGCGCGTGTCCGACGCGACCTGACCGATCGTGAAGCCGCGCCGCTCGCGATCTTTCCAGAAGAGGTCTGGGAACGTCGCCACGCGCCGGAGCGCAGCCCCGTATCGCCGACTCTCCTCTCTTCGAGCCAGTGCCCTAGATACCCGTCTGGCCCGCCCTCATCTCCTTATCTGCCGGCCAGGGCGTAGCGTCTCGTGGCCCCTTGGCGCTCGGCTTGGGAGGCCTCGCCCGACCCTCGCCCTCGAAACCAGCCGTTTGCGTGACACTACGGCGCCCGGATACGGTGCTCGATGCCATGCGGTATCGGGTTGATCTCCTCATCCGGGCGCACATTGATGATGAGGCCATGCACGAGATCCTGATCCGGGCCAACACCTACGCGATCCTCGAGCACGTGCAGGCGAGCCGCGAGAACGGTGCCGAGGAGTGTCGCTTCACGGCCGAGATCGATGCCCCGAACCCCGAAGCTGCCCTAGGCTCCCTCCTAACCGTCTTGGCCCAAACGTCAGGATTCGTCGGGTTGGTAGAGGAGGGATTCATACGCCGCATCGTGATCGAGCGCGAAGAGTGATTCCAAGTCGCCAGGCAACCTCCCACCTTGGGGTGTTTCCGTCCGGCAACTGACGCTCCAGGCTGCATCGCTTCCAGCTTCGGCGAGCGGTCCCCAGCTTCGATCTCTCGATACTCGCGGACGGTGACTCCGATCAGCCAGTTGGCGCGACACACCCTCAGACCTTCGCGCTTCCGATCGCGCTGCATCATCGACGGGAACGAAGCCAGGCTCGGCATGTGACGAAGGCTATCCCGTCGCGCTGACCAGCGGGACACTCGCCCCGACGAGGGAGGCGTAGCCTGCGAACCGAGGGCGGGCCTAAGCCATCACCTGAGCGAACGACGGGGGAGCAGCAGTCCCTCTCCGGCTCGCCCGCCTGGCCCGCCCTCTCCCCCCCTTCGTGCTCGTTGGCCGGCGGCTGACTTGACTTCCGCCTGACCAGAATCACGCCGATTTCAGGACCAGGGTCGGTGGGAGGGCCAGGGTGATGGAGCCAAGCCCTCCCCCGGCGGATCCCGAGGAGTGTCCGCGGTCCCCACCTCCCTTGCGGCAGTCCGTCCCGCCGGGCGGGCGACGCAGGCGGACGGCCACCGCCGCCTTATGCCTGTGCGCAACGCGCTACCGTTGCCATCCGCCCCTCCCATGAACGTCTGCGGCCACCCGTTCAGCTTGCAGATCCGGTCCCACGTCTCGAAGTCGGGGTAGACATCACCGGCTCCGAGGGCGCGGTACTCCCGGATCGTGATGCCGAGGAGCCAGGCTGCCCGACATCCACGAGGCCTTCGCATTTCCGATCTCGCTCCATCATGGCGGGGGACGCAGCGAGGCCAGGCACGGCGGCGCCATGTCATCAGCGGCGGCGGCTGCTCGAACGGCTTCACCCCAGGCCCGGCCGCCACGATCACGCCCTCGTTCGCGCCGAGCGGCGAGATCAGCTCGTCGCGGACCTCCTCGACGGTCGAACGGAAGGCGGTTTCGACCGTGACGGCGTTCACGAGCCGCGCGATCGCCTCGGTATCCTCGCGGCGGGCTTGCGTACGATCCACGGCACGATGAGCGGGGTGGCGTCCATGGCGCGGCGAGGCTGACGATCCCACGCCGTCGGTCGCGCCCGGTGACGCCCGACGTCGCATCGAAGCTCTGCGTCCGGCCGTTGCTACCGGGCTGCCACAGATCACCGCGCTCGCGTGTCAGAAAGACATGGAGCACGATCGGACGGGGGTGGAATCGGCCGTGGATCGAGAGGCGGGTCTCCGCAGCCGGCTCGCCGACGCGTACGTGCGGTCGGCGCCCGAAGGCATCCGGCTCGCCTACCTACTGACCGGCGACCGGGCCGCCGCGGAGGACCTCGTCCAAGAGGCGTTCGTCAGGTTCGTGGGTCGGCTCCGGTTCCTCCGAGACCCGGGCGCCTTCGAGCCGTACCTGCGACGCACGATCGTGAACCTGTCGAAGAACCACTTCCGGCGTCGGTCCGTCGAGCGTGCGTACCTGGAGCGCGAGGGTCCGAGGGCCGAGGACGTCAGCACCGACCCGGACGTCGCTACGTACGACACGCTCCGCTCCGCGCTTCTCCGGCTCCCGCTCCGCCAGCGCACGGCGCTCGTCCTCCGCTACTACGAGGATCTCCCGGATGCCACGATCGCCGAGCTCCTCGGCTGCCGCCTGGCCACGGTGCGCTCCCTCGTCGCCCGTGGCCTCGAGGCGCTCCGCACGACCCCAGAGGTGATCTCATGAACGACACGGACGTCCGAGACCTGCTCGCGCGCGTCGCCGACGAGGTGCCGACCACGCCCGTTGATCCGGAGCCGCTGCTCCGTCGCGGCTACCGTCGGATGGCCCGGACGGCGGTCGCGGGCGCCGTCGGGATCGTCTGCGCGATCGTCGTCGCCGTGGGAGGTGTCGGCCTGATCCGTTCGAGCGCGCCGACGAAGATCCCGGCCGGCGAGGGGCAGCCGACCGAGCCGCCGTCGGCCGTCACTACCGGCACGTGGACCGGCCCGTGTGCGGATTCGCAGGACGGACCGCCGCCGAGGGTGTGCTTCGGACCGCTCGAAGGGGGCACGTACACGTCGCAGCGCTTCGAACCCGCCCTCACCTTCACCGTCCCGGCCGGATGGAACAACCCCTGGGACACGCGCGGCTCGTTCGATCTGTGGACGCCGGGGTGGTCGGGCGGGTCGGAGGATCCGGCCGACCCCGCGATCTACCTGTTCGATCACCCGGGACTGGCGCTCCAGCGCGACGTCCGCGCCCGCGAGGGTTGCTCCGACGCCGTCGACGCCGCGGCCGGCACGTCCGCGCTCGAGCTCGCGACCTGGGTGAGCGACTACCCGGGTATCGCAACGGGTGGGCCGTCGCCCGTGGAGATCGGCGGGCTCGCGGGCTACCAGCTCGACGTGTCGATCGCGAAGACGTGGCACAAGAGCTGTCCCGGGATGAACGGCCATCCCTACGTCCCGCTCCTCGACGGGGTCTTCCTCGTCGAGGGCGTGCGGGAGTGGTACGCCACCTCGCGGCTGATCCTGCTCGATCTGCCGGACGGCGGGAACGTCCTGATCGCGATCGACGGCGACCAGGTGGACGCCTCGATGCCGGTCGTGCGCTCGTTCACGTTCGACCTGGGCTGAGGTCCCGGGATGAACATTCGCCACGGGCTGCAGCTGAGGTTGGCGCTCCTTCTTGCGCTGGCGGGATGCGCACCGGCTACGGGGACGAATGCCCCGAGAACGTCGGCTCCACAGGCGCCGAGCGAGCCGAGTCCCACACCGACGATCCAAGACATCATGGAGCTCGAGCCTTTCGCTCCGCTCGAGCCCGGGACCTACTTCATCGACCCCGACCTCGACCCCTCCACCCCACTCCGCGTGGCGTACGAGGTTCCAGCCGAGGGATGGTCGATGTGGATCGGCGCGGCGAAGTTCTACGAGGAAGGACACGTCGGTGTCAGCATCACCACCGTGACGAACCTTGTGCGGCATGGATGCCGCGACCATTCGTGGGCCGATCCACCGGTCGGACCGAGCGTGGACGACCTCGCAACCGCGCTGGCGGATCTGGCTCCGTTCCGGGTGACGTCGCCCCCGAAGGACGTCACGATCTACGGCTTCCGCGGGAGACATCTGCAACTGACCGTACCCGTCCTGCCGGTCGAGGGCCCGAGAGACGACCGCAGCTTCGCCGGTTGCGAGGAAGGCACGCTCAAGAGCTGGGTCGCGGCCATCGACACAGAACCGGGGGACGCGTTCTACGGCTACAACGGCGAGCCCGGTCGCACCGAGGAGTTCTGGATCCTCGACGTCGACGGCACGCGCCTGATGATCGAGGCGAACTGGTCGCCGAATTCGCCGCGGAAGGATGTGGCCGAGATGCGTGCCATCCTCGATTCGATACGGATCGAGCCATGAGGCCCCTCAGACGGTCAGACCCCCGTCGAGCGTTGGGTCGCATGGGAAGCATCGACCGCCGACTGAAGTGGAACGGTCCTACTCGAGCCTCAACGCCGAGTGGGTCCAGATCAAGAACACGGGGACCGCGGGGAAGGCCTGACCGGGTGGACGCTCCGGGACACGAGCGGCCACGTCTACAAGTTCCCGACCTTCAAGCTCAATCCCAGCAAGAGCGTGAAGGTCCACACCGGGAGTGGTTCCAACACCGGGACCGATCTCTATCGGGCGCTCCGGGTCTTACATCTGGAACAACGACGGCAACACTGCCACGTTGAAGAACAAGCGTGGTGCCGTGAAGACAAGTGCTCCTACACGGGCGCGGGGTCATACAACCTCACCACGACTGTCCGTCCCGAACGGCACGGGGGGCTGAAGAGAACCGCCGGGCGCAGGTTTGCGAGGCGCCTCAGTGGGTACGGGCCCGAGGCGGAGAAAGGTGGCGCTCATGCGCAACCGCATGGTCATTGCTGCTCTCGTGGCGCTGGTAGCTGGGGGACTCTTGGCTGCCGTTCCGGCCAGCGCCGGCAGCGACGGGAGGGTACCTGAGTACATCGTCCTGTACGCGGACGGCGCGTCCGCGACCGAGGCCCATGCCGCCATCGCGATTCCCGCTCATCCCTCGAATGAAAGCCGCGTCGCCCAGGATCGCTTTCAGCGGGATCCGCGCTGGTCACGGGCACCCTCTCTCTAGAGCGAACGACGGGATTCGAACCCGCGACCCCCACCTTGGCAAGGTGTCTTAAGGCCGTTCGATAAGCAGGCGTTTGCGTCGAACCGCCCTCCGACCAGCGCATATGGCTACTCGCATCGCAACGATTCGCAGCGCGTGCCGTTCCTCCGCGGGACGAACGCGGGACGGAGTCGGATCAGGAATCCGGGGAGGCCTCCAACTCGCCGAGGATCCTAGCGATCCTCCGCCTCCCGTCCGGATGCATCGTCAGGAAGTCGATGATGTCGGCCCAGTCCTGACCGTTCTACTCGCGGTAATGCATCCAACTGTGACGCGATCGCGCGCACTCGACCTGGTCGCGGATCAGGACATCGCGCAAGTGTTCGCGAGCAGAAGGGCTCAGGATCCGAAGGACGTCGCGAAGGTCGTCGTCATTACCTACGGAGCCGCTGCCCATTGTGCGAATCGCTCGGCGGCAGTCGTTCGCGTCAGACGTCGAACGTTGCTCCCGTCCGCGTTCATCGTGAAGAGGTCGCGGTTGTCGCCGAAGATGCGGCTGAAGATGATCTTGGTGCCGTCCGGTGAGAACGAGGGGAAGATACTTCCTGAGTCCCCGCTGTCGAAGGTGAGCTGCCTGAAGCCGCTGCCGTCGGCGTTGATGATCGCGATGTTTGGAGTGCCGTCCTCGGGGAAGAGAGTGAACACGATCTTCGTCGAATCCGGCGACCAGTTCGGGACCTGCGCGTTGAGCGCAGGATCCGTCAGCTGAACGCTATGCCCACCGTGGATGTTGACGGTGACGATCCGGTTCCCGCAGTCGCTCGGGTCCGAGCACGTCACGACGTTGCGGTGGTAGGCGATCCAGTCCCCGTTCGGTGAGACCTGCGGCACGTTGTCGGATGGGGCATCCACGTTCGGCCCCCCCGCCACTTCCCTCGTCACGACCCTCAGATGACTCCCGTCGGCGTTGATCCGCCATAGGCCGTACCCGGAGGGCTTCGGGCAGCAGCGCGTGAAGATGATGTATCTGCCGTCCGGCGTGAACGCGGGTCCGTCGTCCATCCCGGATCCGTCGTGTGGCGGGGTCCAGACCTTGTGCAGTCCGGTCCCGTCGGCGTTCACCTGCCAGATCTTCTGTCGCGCCATGAAGATGAGCGACTGGCCGTCCGGAGACCAGTTGGCGATGAAGTGGTCATCCCACGCGCTGCGGGGGTACGGGCCGGCAACCACGATCTCGTTCGTGTCGTCTGGGTTGGCCGTGACGATCTCCCAACAGGGCAGCGAATCGCTGTCGCAGATCGCCCGCGTGAACACGATCCGCCCGTTCGCTCCCGGTACGATCGCCTGTGCAGATGCGCCGATGCCGACTAACCCCAACCACGTCATCCCTGCAGCGGCGGCAAGCGCGACCAATCGCTTCACGGTGGATCCCCTCCCCGAGTTGCGCGTTCGATTTCCCACATCGGTTTCGTCCGTCGCGGGCGAACGAGCGCCACGGACGCTACGCCGATGGTTCAGGGCGGTCAATACCCGCGTCGTTACGGCGGCTGCGTACCACCGCCCCAATCTCGCCAAGCAGCCTCACGACCTGCCGCCGCGCCTCCGATGCATCGTCAGGAAGTCGATGATATCGGCCCAGTCCTGACCGTTCTGGTCGCGGTAGCGCATCAGGCGAGAGGAGATCGCGTCACGGTCAGCCTGGTCATGGATCAGGACGTTGCGGAGGTCGTCGCGGGCTGGGCTGAGCCTGCTAAGAGCGTTCCAACATCAATGCCCTCGCTCATGCGGGTTCCGTCCCGGCTTGCTAGTCGATGATCATTTCGCAGGAGAGGAACTTGTCCCTTCCAGGACCACCCTTGCACGTATCGAAGCCAGGTCCACCCTCTAGACGATCCTCGCCCTTGCCGCCAACGAGCAGATCCCTTCCCCCCTCCCCAAATAGGCGGTCGGCTCCGCCAGCTCCCTTGATCGAGTCTGATCCGGCACCGCCCTTAAGTGCCGGGTCCGAAAAACCACCACCACGCAGCCGATCGGCTCCGCCCTCACCCTCCATCTTGTCCGGACCGGCACCTCCGAGCATCAGATCATCGCCCGATCCTCCGATGAGCTTCACTGAGAATGCAGCTGGCCCGCCGGTACCTGCGCCACCGGCGGCACTCAGTACGTCGTTGCCGTCTCCGCCCGAGGCACCACCCCACGCGCAAGCTGCCGCGACGAGGTCGGCGTCGATCCCATCCGCCTCATCAGCGTTGAGGTTGGCCATTGCGCTTTCCCCGCCTCCCCAGGTGATGTAGTCGGTCTCCGGCGTACCCTCCACGATTAGCCAGGCGCAGTGGAGCGCAGATCCGTACGCGAAATCGATCTCCGGCGATGGGCCGCTGTCGAGACCTGGAGCGAATGGCCCACCCGCGAGCGAAATCGTGATCCTCTGGGTACTGCTGCCGTTGTTGTAGAAGTGAATCAGAGAGGTGTTCGTCACGGTCGCCCAAAAGGCATAGGTCCCGCAAAGAGATCCATTGACCAATATGTCGTCGCCCGAGCGAATGACCGTCGTATCCGACTGCGAAAAGATGATGGAGACTTCCGACCCCGAAACGAACAGTCCGAGTAGGCCGACGCGGAGGGGAAGGTCCCGATCATTACTGCCAGGCTCAGAGACGCGGCCATCGCCAACGAGCCGAGCCGACGCGAGCGCAATGTCCTTGTCGTGATACCTCCTCCCCGGCAACACCCACTGCAGCTTGTTGCCTCGCAGCTGGGAACACCAAGGTCCTCTCATGGCGTACTCGCTCTTCCTCGGGTAGGCAAGTCCGCCAAACGGCTGCAGTGCGCCGGACGAAGCGGCAGGAATCGAGGCGAACGTCTGCGGCCACCCGTACCGTTTGCCGCGTGCCAAGTGTGACTAGACTCGCCGCCATGCGAGACGACCTCGGCCCCGGCGACCTCGACGGGCTGCTCGAGCGTCCGCTCGTCGCCGTCCTCGCGACCTACCGTGCGAGTGGCGACGTGCTCCTCTCGCCGGTCTGGCACCGATGGC
>JBKOZW010000073.1:0-6104 GCA_046726095.1 Actinomycetota bacterium | reverse complement strand
CTGTTGGGCGAGCTCCTTGGGATCGCGGTCGTAGGCTTGTGCGAGGGAGCCGATCTCGGCTCCGATCTCCTCGGCCGTGACCTGGAGATCCTCGGCACGGGCGATGCTCTCCAGGACCAGGTCCCCCTTGATCGCGCGCACAGCGTGGTCGCGACTGTCCTCGGCGAGTCGGTCGCGGTCCCAGCCCTGGATCTCGAGCATCTGATCCAACGACATGCCGTACCGTCCGGCGTTCTCCTCCGCGTGACGCAACCGGTGGGTCGTCTCGTCCTTGACGAGCGAGTCGGGCAGATCGACCTGAACGGTATCGATCAGTGCCTGGAGGGCCCGGTCCCGGACCACGCCCTGGACCTCGCGCTCCTTGACCTCGTGGATCTTGGCGCGGAGGTCGTCGCGCAGCTCGTCCATCGTGTCGAACTCGGACGCGGTCTTGGCGAACGCATCGTCGGCGTCCGGCAGCTTCAGCGCCTTGACGTCCTTGACGAGGACGCGGAACGACGCGCGACCGGCGAGCTCCTCGCCGAACCGCTCCGAAGGGAGGTCGTCGTCGACGCTCACGATGTCGCCGGGCTTGGTGCTCACCAGCTCGGCGTCCATCCGGTCGCCGAACTCACCCGAACCGATCGCATAGAGGTAGTCGTCGCGCGTCAGCCGCTCGACCTCGGCGCCCGCCTTGGTCGCGGTGACGTTGATCGTCACGAAGTCACCGTCCTGCGCCGCGCGTTCGACGGGCTCGAGCTCGGCGAATTGGCGGCGGAGCCGTTCGACCCACGCGTCGACC
The DNA here is from genome assembly GCA_046726095.1 of Actinomycetota bacterium. Taxonomy (GTDB): domain Bacteria; phylum Actinomycetota; class UBA4738; order UBA4738; family HRBIN12; genus AC-51. Next base: position 5,323 of record JBKOZW010000073.1, on the reverse strand, counting down.
TCGTCCTCGGTGACCGCCGTCGTCGGCCGCTGCACCTTGATGCCTTCGTAGTCCGCGTTGGTCAGCTCCAGGCGAGGTCGGACCTCGACCGTCGCGGTGAAGATGAAGGGCTTGCCCGGCTCGAGCTGTTCCACGTCGACCTCGGGGTCGCCGATCGGGGCCAGATCCTCGTCGGTCATCGCCGTGCGGAAATAGGTTGGCACGGAGGAATTCACGAATTCCTCGAGCACCACGTCGGCTCCGACCTGCGCATCGATGATCGGCTTGGGCGCCTTGCCGGGTCGGAACCCCGGGATCTTCACCTCTCGGGCGATCGCGCGGTACGTCTTGTCCAGGTCCTTGGCCAACTGGTCCGAGGGAACCTCGATCGTCAGCTTGACGGTGTGCTCCGCGGTTCGCTCGACGGTGGTCTCCATGCCGCATCCAGGCTACCGGAGATCCCCCATCTCGACGGTCGTGAGCTGCGATCGAGATGCACCGGCCGTAGCGTTCGGCGGCCGTAGCGTTCGGCGGCCGTAGCCCTCGGCAGATAGTCTCCCGCCGTGTACGAGCACGAGCGCGGGTTCGCGTTGGAACTGGCCGATCGAGCGGCCGACATCGCGATGGAACTGTTCCAGGGCGACGGGCTCGAGATCCGGCGCAAGGCGGATCTGTCGCTCGTCACGCGGGCGGACACGTCGACCGAACGCATGCTCCGCGAACAGATCGAGGCGGCCTTCCCGGGGGATCGCGTGCTGGGCGAAGAGGAGGGCGGATCGCACGACCCGTCGGGCCGCGTGTGGATCGTCGATCCCATCGACGGGACCGCGAACTTCGCGCGCGGCGTGCAGATCTGGGCGACGCTGATCGCCCTCCGGGTCGACGGCGAGGGCGTGCTCGGCGTGGCGAGCGCGCCCGCGCTCGGCGAACGCTACGTGGCGGTGACCGACGAGGGGGCGACCCTGAACGGCGCGCCTATCCGTGTGAGCGACGTGTCGGACCTGTCCGACGCCCATCTGCTCCTGCAGGAGTTCCGCGAGATGCTGACCGGGTCCGATCGGGACGCGGTGCTCGGGCTCGTGTCGGACTCCTGGCGGGGCAGGGGTTTCGGGGACTTCTGGGGCCACGTGCTCGTGGCGCGAGGATCGGCCGAGGTCGTCCTGGAACCGAACCTCTCGATCTGGGATTACGCCGCAGTCGAGGTCATCGTCCGGGAGGCGGGCGGGCGCGTCTCGACCTTCGAAGGCGAGCCCTTGCGGCACGGCGGCAGCATGCTCACGACGAACGGCCCGCTGCACGACGAGGTGCTCGCCCGCCTCGCCGCGGACCGCGCCTAGTCAGACGTCGATCGATCCGCCAGTTCCAGGGGGCGCGTTCGCGAGGACCGCGTTCGCCGCCGCCACGTCCTGGACGCCGAGGCCGGTGAGGTCGCACACGACGAGCTGCCGCTCGTCGGTGCGACCGGGCGACGTGCCGGCGCAGATCGCGCCGAGCTCCACGGCCCGATCCGCGAGCTCCGGCGCGTGCTGGAGCTCCCCGAGTCGGAGGCATTGATCGCGGGAGTCGACGACGAGGATGCCCGCGCGATGGAGCAGCTCGACGTCGAGCTCCTGCTTCCCGGGTCCGTCGGAACCCACGGCGATCACGAGCGCTCCGGCATGGACGTCGTTGGCACGCAGGAGCGGTTCGCGTGACGCCGTGCACGTGATGACGACGTCGGCTCCATCGGCGGCTTCTCCGGGCGACCGGGCGACGACACCTCCGACGTCTGCTGCGGCGGCGAACGCTCGATCGCTGTTCCTCCCCCACAAGCGGATCTCGCGCGGATCGGGCCGCACGGCGCGGAGCGCCTCGACCTGCTTCCGCGACTGCAGCCCGGTGCCGATCACCGCGACCACGTCGACCCGCTCGGGCGCGAGCCACCGCGTCGCGACGCCCCCCGCAGCGCCGGTCCGCTGGTCCGTGATGAACCCGTTTTCCAACAGGAACGCGACCGGGGCGCCGGTCGCGGCGTCGAAGACCAGCACGAGGCCGTCGTAGGCGGGTGGCTCGGTGCCGTAGAAGCCGCTGGACACCTTCACGGCGTACGTACGTCCGCCGTGCAGGTGCCCCGCCTTCACGTGGATCTCGCCCTTGGCTTCGGGGACGTCCAGGTGGATCACGTCGGGCAGCTCCGCCTCCCCCGTCGAAGACGCGACGAACGCCGCCTCCACCGCATCGATGCACGCCGCCATGGGCAAAGCCGCGCGCACGTCGGCCTCGCGGAACACCCGCACCGTCCCCACGGGCGGGAGCCTCGCCCGCCGCAGGCCTCGAGGTCAAACATCCCGGGTTGAGGTCGGGCCGCGCCGCGCGCTACGGTCGCGCCCATGGCACACATCGAGCCCTTCGAGATGGAGCGGTACCAGTCCCTCTACTGGCACCTGGTCGACCACGACCTGTCCGAGTCCGGCGTCACGCCGTTGACGATCCGCGAGCTCCTCGGACCCGACGCCGACGCCGAGGCCTTCCTGCAGCAGAGCCTGGGCTACCCACTGTCCGAGGGCTCCTACGAAGCGCGCGCCAGCATCGCGCAGTGGTACCCGGACTGCGGACCGGACAACGTCACGCTCGTGAACGGCGGATCGGAAGCGAACCTGCTGTCGCTCTGGTCCCTCCTGGGTCGTGACGACCGACTCGCCTTCATGCTCCCGAACTACTGCCAGGGACTCGGGCTGGGCTCGTTCTTCGGCCGGGCGGTCGACACCTTCAAGCTCAAGCTGCGCGACGGCCGCTGGGCGCTCGATCTGGAGGGCCTCGAGCGCGCGGTCGGCGCGCGCACCAAGGTCATCATGCTCTGCAACCCGAACAACCCGACCGGCGCGGTGCTCACGGAGGGTGAGGTGGAGGCCGTGATCGAGGTCGCGGCGCGCGCGGGCGCGTGGATCGTGGCCGACGAGATCTATCGAGGCGCCGAGATCGACACCGACGTGACGTCGCCCACGTTCTGGGGTCGGTACGACAAGGTCATCGTGACGAGCGGCCTCTCGAAGGCGTTCGCGATGCCGGGCCTCCGGATCGGGTGGGCCGTGGCGCCGATCGACATGATCTCCCGGATCTGGGCACGACACGACTACACGACGCTCACGCCGAGCGCCGTGAGCGACCGGCTCACCGCGCTCGCGATGCGGCCCGATGTGCGGGAGAACATCCTGGCCCGCACGCGCGCCATCGTGCGCGCGAACCTGCCGTCGCTCGAGGGATGGATCCAGGCGCACCCCTACTTCCGCTCCGTCCGGCCGATTGCCGGCGCGATCGTCTACGTGAAGTACGACTTCCCGATCGCCTCCGCCGACCTCGTGGAACGCATCCGCCGCGACCAGAGCGTGCTCCTGGTCCCCGGCTCGATGTTCGGGCTGAAGAAGGGCATCCGCTTCGGCTTCGGGTACGACATCGAGCACACACTGAAAGGTCTCGCTCGGGTCGACGCGACCCTGGCCGAGGTGGCACAGGGGGTCTGACCACCGGTCACGCGCCAGGGGCGCTCGGCGCTAGGCTCGCGCCGATGGCGCCTGACCCGAGGTCACGCAAGCGGAGCGCGCGCGCCGAGGCGAAGCGAGAGCTCATCGTCGTGTGCGCGATGCGTCGCTTCGCCGAGGACGGCTACCAGGGGGCCCGGATCGAGGACATGGCGGCCGAGCTCGGGATCGCCAAGGGCTCGATCTTCCAGCACTACGGATCGAAGGCAGGCCTGTTCCTGGAGTCCTATCGGCGGGCCGTGACCGCGCTCCCCGCCTGGCTGGACGCCCCCGAGGCGGTCCTCGCCGACGGTTTCTTCCCGGTCGTGCGCTACTGGCTCGACCGGACCGAGCACTTCGTCAAGGAGGACTGGATCCCGTACCGGGTCGTGCTCATCGGCAACTACAGCACCGACCTGGCGCTCAAGCGGGAGATCAACCGTTGGCTCGTGAGCGAGGATCCCTACGGCACGCTCGAGTTCGTCGAGTGGGGCCAGCAGCGTGGCGAGGTCCGGGCCGACCTGGACCTGGAGACGATCGTGTCGTTGGTCGACTGGTTGTCGGGAGCGATCCAGGACGCCCTCGTGACCGAGGAGCTGGATCCGGGGCTGTTCCACCGTTGGCGCAACCAGCCCGAGTTCCAGCGGATGCGCGTCGACCACTTCGCGATCCTGCTCGAGAGCGCGATCGGAGCGGCCGCCTCCGGCGCCATCAGGCCGGCCGGCGCGTGAGCGCCGCGAGCGCGTCCTCCTCGGTGACCCGGCGACGTCGGTAGTTCCGCAGCGCGAACCGGTCGCAGGCCGTCTCGGCGGCCGACCGCTTGCCGAGCCGCTCGCGCAGGTACCAGTGCATCCATTCGTGCAGATAGAGGAAGCGCAGGACCTCCCGCTCGGTCCGGAACGTCACACCTTCCGTGAGCCAGATGAACTTGAGGCCCTTGCCCGGACGCCGCTTGGCCCCGTACGGAACGATCTCGCCGAACGGCAGGAAAGGGTCGGGCATCTGCAGGGTGATCGTCCGCTGGGAGAAGTCGGTCCAGGCGGACAGGTGGGGGCGCTGCCGGTAGCGGAGGGGCCTGACCTCGAGTGCGTACCGCTCTGCTTCGGGCAGTCCCGACAGCACCTGGCGGATCCTCTCCTTCGGAAGCCCCTCGCACCGCGACCGGATCCGCATGCGACCGATGGTACGTGGCCCCGCCGATAGCATCGGTCGATGGCGGCAAGCTCGGAGGATCGAAGCTACCGGCACGGGGTGACCGCCTCGCTCCCGCTCTCGGTGGCGGTGTTCGGATTCGGGATCTCCTACGGCGTCCTGGCGCTGTCGGTCGGGATGGGATCGCTCGCCCCGGTCGTGATGTCGGTGACGACGTTCGCCGGCTCGGCCCAGTTCGCGGCCGCCTCCGTCCTGGGCGGCGGCGGGTCGGCGACCACGGCGATCCTCGCCGCCCTCATGCTGAACGCCCGGTACCTGCCGCTCGGCGTGACCGTCGCGCCCTGGCTCCAGAGCGGATCCTGGTCGAGGCTCCTGCACGCGCACCTCATGGTGGACGAATCGTGGGCGATCGCCGCCGAAGGCCAGGGCCGCTGGAACCCCCGGGTCATGCTCGCGGCCGGCCTCGGGCTCGGCGTGGCGTGGATCGCGGGGACCGCGATCGGCGTGCTCTTCGGCGACTCGCTCGGGGATCCCGCCAGGCTCGGCCTGGACGCTGCGTTCCCCGCCTTGTTCCTCGCACTCCTTGCACCGCAGCTCAGGTCAGAGGCGCGGACGACGGCCGTGGGGGGGCGGCCGGGGGGAGCCCCCCCCCCCCCCCGCGCCCCCCCCCGGGGGGGGGGGCTGGCACGGGGACG
>JBKOZW010000072.1:0-3634 GCA_046726095.1 Actinomycetota bacterium | reverse complement strand
CCTGCTCGTAGATCGCGGGATCGGCGACCACGGCTCCGTCTCGGAACCCTTGCGGCGGTGGGAACGACCGCTGCTCCGACAGGAGCGCTTCGATGTCGTGACGAGGCTCGCTCACGGCTGCAGTTCCTCCTCGGACGGTCGATCGTCGGCTTCAGAGCTGTTGCGGGACCGCCATCGTACGCAGAGGGCCCGCTCCAACGCGACCCTCGTACGTGCTTGCATCGGTAGGCTCTGCAGGGCACCATCGCGCCAAGGCCGCCCTCGAGGGCGGCCTGCGGGCATGTCGGGCAGGGACCCGCCGTGACCACGAGGTCGGCCGCCAACGCGGTCGCGAGGGGAAGGGAGGCGTCGGATGGCCGACGTGGCCTACTGCATGAAGTGTCGCGAGAAGCGTGAGTTCACCGGTTCACTCGTCACCCTGAAGAACGGACGCCCTGCGCTGCAAGGAACCTGTCCCGTGTGTGGCACGAAGCTGACCAAGATCCTGGGCATGGACGCCGCCAAGGAGATGGGGTGGACTGCTCCCTGACGTTCCGCGTTAGTTCAATCGAGACAACAGCGCCTCTGGGCTGACCATCACGCGGCCGGGCGACATCTTCTGGTGGCGGGCCGCCAGGTCAGCCACCGTCGTTCCCTCGAAGACCTGCTGGACCGCCGTCGCCACGTCGGCCCAGAACCCTTGCAGCCCACACCTCGAGTCCGCGAAACAGGTGTGGTCGGACGGCTCCAGACAGAACACGGGATAGATCTGGCCCTCGATCGCGTCGGCGATCTCGGCGACCGTGATCGCGGCCGGATCACGGGCGATCCGGCACCCGCCTCCGGCGCCACGGAAGCTCTCGACGAGCCCCGCCCGCGAGAGCGCTCCGAGCTGCTGCTCCAGGAAACGAAGGGGAACCTGCTGGCGCTCGGCGATCTGGCGGGCCGGCACGAGGTTCTCGTCGTCCCGATGCTGAGCGAGCTCGATCATCGCACGCATCGCGTATTCGAGCTTCTGCGAGACCTTGAGCACGGATCGACCTCCGGAGTCAGGCTAGGGACCGCGTTCGCGCACGTCAACGCCGGTCCGGGCGGGGGCGCGTCCCCCGACGGGGGGACGCCCCCCTGCCCCGACCGGCACCTGCTGCGCTCCGGGTATCAGTCATCGTAGGCTTCGTCCCGTTCCTCTCGGCAGAACCCCCACGGCCTTCGGGCGCGGGAGCGAGGAGACCGGAACGTGGCCCGAGTGCTGGTCATCGACGACGAGCCGGATGTTCGGTGGTTGCTTCGGCTCAGCCTCGAACGGGTCGGTCATGAGGTGCTCCTGGCTGAGGACGGCCTGCGCGGCGTCGCGATGGCGCAACGCCAGCGACCTGACGCGATCATCCTTGACCTGATGATGCCGGTGATGGACGGCTACGGAGTATTGGATGCGCTCGCCAAGGACGGTCGGACGTCAGAGGTTCCGGTCCTGGTCCTCACGGCCAAGGCGATCCCGTCGGAAGAGGAGCAAGTGACCCGGGCCGGTGCGAGGCGGTTCGTGACGAAGCCCTTCGACCCCGACGACCTGGCACGGGAGCTCGAGCACCTGCTGACGGCGGGCTGATCATCCGACGGCGAGCGAGCCGTCACTGCACGAGCGAGTCGGCGTAATCCTGCCCGATGACGACGACGATGTTCGCCGTATCGGGGACCACGTCCTGCAGCGACGTGTCGAGTTTCTTGATGTCGGCACCTTGGAAGTTGGCATCCGCGATCGACGTCGCGTCCGACTTGTTCTGCGCCGCGTCTTGGCCGCCGCGGTAGTAGACCGTCGTCGTCTCGACACCCTTGCTCGGTGCGTCGTCGGGGGACTCGGGGACCGCGACGTACCCATCCTGCGTCAGCAGTTCCTGTGCGGCGGCCCCGGCTCCGGTCGTCTCCGTACCGTTGAGCGCCATGAAGGTGACATCTTTGGGCGCCTGCGGCGACGGGGTCTCGGTCGGCTCCTCGGTCGGCGACGGCGACGTGTCGGGAGAGCTGGTCGCCGAGGGGCTGGAAGACGGTGCCGCGGTCGTGGCCTCGCCGTTGTCGGGGAAGCCGTTCGCGAGCACGACGGCCCCCGCGACGACGAGCGCGACGATCACGACGATGCGGGCGGTCCCCAGGTTCACCGGCGCATCCTACCCGCTGACCTCCCCGCGGGACGCTTCCTCTAGACGCGGACCCCGAGCCGATCGGCGGTCCGACGCCGGCGACGCGCCTCCCGGATCCGGCGGAGCCTGCGCACCAGCATCGGGTCGTACTCGAGCGCGGACGGGGTGTCGATGATCCGGTGCAACAACTGGTGGTAGCGGGTCGCCGAGAAGCCGAACCGCTCCCGGATCGCCCGCTCCTTCGGCCCCTCGAGCCTCCATGCTCCACGCTCGAAGTCCAGGATCGCGCGGGCCCGCTCGTCCAAGGACCCCTCACGCCCGCCGATCCGCTTACCCACGGTCCGCGAGGCTCGCACCCACACCGGGGTGGTTCAAGCACCTCCGACCTGGTGCCGAAGTCCTTCCCGGCGGCGTGAGGATGAGAGCATGGGGTCTCATCGCAGGGGCGGCCAAGCGAGGCGGTCGGTGACACCATTCGAAGGATCCGGCATGGAGAGAACGCGCGACGAAGAGCGGTCGGTCGCGCAGTTGGACATGCTGCACAGCCTCGCTGCGGCGCTGAACATGCTGGGCGACGCCGATGCGATCGGCGCGGCCATCACCGCCGAGCTCCGCACGATCATCGATTACCACAACTGCCGCGTGTACCTGCTGCAGTCCGACGGCGTCACGCTGCTGCCGATCGCCTTCCGCGGCGAGCTGTTCACCGAGTACGCGACCGAGACGCACGATGAGCTCGCCACGACCATCGGCGAGGGCATCACTGGCCACGTCGCCGAGACGAAGACCTCGCTGCTCACGCCGGACGCCCGCGAGGTCTCGTTCTCCGTCACGATCCCGGGAACCGAGGACGACCTCCTCGAGTCGATGCTCGCCGTCCCGATGATCGCAGGAGACGAGGTCGTCGGCGTGATCGTGCTGTCGAAGCTCGGGTACGGCCAGTTCGACGTGGGGGACCAGCGCCTCCTGGAGGTCCTCGCCTCCCACGCCGCCGTGGCGTTCCAAACCGCGCGGCTCCTGGAGGCCGAGCGGCGCGAGGCCCGCGTCTCGAGCTCCTTGCTCCAGTTGTCGCAAGCGCTCACCGCCGAGCGGACGATCGGCGAGATCTTCCAGCGCGCGATCGAGACGGTCCCGACGATCGTCGACTGTATCGCCGCGGCCGCGTACTCGCGCGACCCCGAGAGCGGCGCGTTCCGGATGGTTCGCGCACTGGCGGTCGGGCCGCGTCACATCCGGTCACGCGCCGACATCGCCGACGTGCCCAAGGAGCTCGCCGAGACCTTCCTGTTCAGCGAGACGGCCCCGTTCGTGATCCCGCAGGACGTTGCGGCGCAGGTCCCCGACGAGATCCGCTTCATGGACGGCCCCGGCGCGGTGCTCGTCACGCCGCTCCGGTGGGACCCGGACGGCTTCGGCGCGATCGTCCTGGTGGGAACCCCGGATGGACCGTCGTTCGACGACGACGACCTTTCCTACGCTCGGGGCGTCGCCGACATCACGTCGCTCGCCCTCGGCAACGC
>JBKOZW010000071.1:0-8388 GCA_046726095.1 Actinomycetota bacterium | reverse complement strand
TCGGATCGTCCACCGGCTTCGTCGACGTCCGTTCGCCGGAGGAGTACCGCGGCGAGAAGCTGGCGCCCGATCACCTCCCGCAGGAGCAGTCGCAGGTGCCGGGTCACATCGCCGGCGCCGCCAACATCCCGTGGGTCAAGGCGGCCAACGACGACGGGACGTTCAAGAGCGCCGACGAGCTCCGGGCCCTCTACGAGGCCGAGGGCATCACGTCGGACCGAGAGGTGATCGCCTACTGCCGGATCGGCGAGCGGAGCTCCCACACGTGGTTCGCGCTCCAGGAGCTCCTGGGATACCCGAACGTCAAGAACTACGACGGATCCTGGACCGAGTACGGCTCGCTGGTCGGCGTGCCCGTGGAGCTCGGCTGAGGAGGAGGCTCCATGTCTGAGGTGGACCGGATCAACCACGCGAACGCAGCGTGCGCGGCGGGGTTCGACAAGGGGAAGCTCGAGGTCCCGCCGGCGCGGCCCTTTGCGGTCCTCACCTGCATCGACGCGCGTCTGGATCCCGCGCGGTTCCTCGGGCTCGAGATCGGCGACGCCCACGTGATCCGCAACGCCGGCGGGAGGGTCACCGACGACGCGATCCGTTCGCTGTTGATCAGCAGTTGGCTGCTCGGGACCCGAGAGTTCGAGGTGATCCACCACACGGACTCCGGGATGACGAAGTTCACCGACCCGGTCCTCCGCGACATGATCCGCGATCGGGGCGGGGTCGAGATGGACCTCGAGTTCCTCAGCTTCTCCGACCCGAAGCGAGCACCCGCGAGGACGTCGAGGCCATCCGCAGCACGAAGGGGTTCCCGGACGGGGTCACGGTTTCGGGCCACATCTACGACGTGCGAACGGGGATGCTGCGCCAAGCGGTGGCCGCGACCTCGGTCGGCTGACGCGGTCCGGCGGTCGGCGCCGTCACGCTCTCCTCGGCACGCCGAGGATCAGGTTGGTGACGGCGCCGATCGCGACGCCGAGCCCCAGCCCACCGACCACGTCCAGCGGGTTGTGCGCCCCCAGGTAGATCCGCGCGAAGGCGACGAGCGCGACCGCGATCCAGGGGATCCATCGCCAGCGGCCCCGGAGGTACGGCGTCGCCACCCACGCAAGGCCGCTGACGAGCACGACGTGCCCGGAGACGAAGGAGACGCCGCTCGCCGGCGTGCCGCCGCGCACGATCGCTCCGGGTTCCGTCACGCCCGGCCGTTCGCGCACCACCGCCCGCCACACCAGGCGCTCGGCGATGAGCTTGAGCACCGTGACGATGAGCGCGGCGGCCGCCAGACGCGGCCGCCGCGCCACGAGGGCGACCAGCGCGACCACCGGTCCGATCACGAGCACGCCGAGGTATTGGGCAGCCCTGGCCGGCCCGGCCAGGGCCTCTGGAAGGCCGTTGATCCACTCGAACACCTGCCGTTCCGGATCGGACACACCTCCGTCGGCGGCCACGAGGGCACAGAGCACGAACACGAGCGCGCCGACGGCCGCGGCGACCGCGTCGGCGCGCCGTCGGACGATCGGTGTGGGCGTCACGGGTCGACGGTACGGGAACTCGGCCCCGGGTTGCGAATCCGACCGCTCGGGTAGACTTTTCAGGTCGCGACGGATGCGTCGCGTTCGTGAAGGGGGAGTCCTCCCGTGGTCATCAGCCAAGAAGAGCACCTGAAGGAGCTCAGCAAGGGATACCGCTTCGACTGGAAGGACGAGTCGAACTCGGTCTTCGAGCCCAAGCGAGGGCTGTCCGAAGCCGTGGTCGAGGAGATCTCCGCGCGCAAGTCCGAGCCGGACTGGATGCGCAAGCGCCGACTGAAGGCCCTGAAGCACTTCGAGGCGCGTCCGATGCCGTGGTGGGGAGCGGACCTATCCGGCATCGACTTCGACAACATCTACTACTTCATCCGGTCGACGGAGAAGCAGGCCCAGAGCTGGGAGGACCTGCCCGAGGACATCCGCGGGACCTGGGACAAGCTCGGGATCCCCGAGGCGGAGAAGAAGTTCCTCGGGGGCGTGTCCGCGCAGTACGAGAGCGAAGTCGTCTACCACAAGATCAAGAAGGAGCTGGACGACATCGGTGTGCTCTTCACCGACATGGATTCGGCTCTTCGCGACTACCCCGACCTCGTCAAGGAGCACTTCGGCACGCTGATCCCGGCGAACGACAACAAGTTCGCGGCGCTCAACACGGCCGTATGGTCCGGCGGGTCATTCATCTACGTGCCGCCGGGCGTGCACGTGGAGATCCCGCTGCAGGCCTACTTCCGGATCAACGCCGAGAACATGGGCCAGTTCGAGCGGACGCTGATCGTCGCGGACGAGGGTTCGTACGTGCACTACGTCGAGGGCTGTTCGGCCCCGATCTACACGAGCGACTCCCTGCATTCGGCCGTCGTCGAGATCAAGGCGATGAAGGGCGCGCGGGTCCGGTACACCACGATCCAGAACTGGTCGACGAACGTCTACAACCTGGTGACCAAGCGGGCGGCCGCGTACGAGGACGCCGTGATGGAGTGGGTCGACGGCAACATCGGCTCCAAGGTCACCATGAAGTACCCGTCGATCTACCTGCTGGGCAAGGGGGCGCGAGGCGAGGTGCTCTCCGTCGCCTTCGCCGGCAAGGGGATGCACACGGACGCGGGCGGCAAGGCGATCCACGCCGCCCCGTACACGACGAGCGTGATCACCTCCAAGTCCGTGTCGAAGGATGGTGGACGCACCGGGTACCGGGGTCTGGTCCGCGTCGAGCCCGACGCCCACCACGCCCGCTCCAACGTGCGCTGCGACGCCCTGATCCTCGACGAGGAGAGTCGCTCCGACACCTACCCGTACATCGAGGTCGAGGACGAGACGGCCGCGCTCGGCCATGAGGCGACGGTTTCGAAGGTCGGGGAGGACCAGCTCTTCTACCTCATGAGCCGAGGGCTGACCGAGGTCGAGGCGACGGCGATGATCGTGAACGGCTTCATCGAGCCGATCACGCGAGAGCTCCCTATGGAGTACGCCGTGGAGCTCAACCGGCTGATCGAGCTGCAGATGGAGGGCTCCGTCGGCTGACCGCGTCGCGTGACGGCTTCTGTCGTCGCGTCCGCTCCCCTCGTTCCGGAGGGGAATCCGACCGGTCCGATAGGATTTAGTCATGGCGCAGCCCACGTTCGACGACGCCGCCTTCGAAGGCCTTTCCGATGGACCGGACTACGTCCGGTCCATCAGGAAGGCCGCCTTGGAGGAGTTCCGTTCGCTCCCGATCCCGTCGCAGGAGACCGAGGAGTGGCGGTACACGGATCTCTCGTCGTTCGACCTGAGCTTCGAGCCGAGACCGCCTCGCCACACCCTGACCACGTCGAACCAGCGCCTCGAGGACTCGGGCGTCATCTTCTGCGACCTGGATCGGGCGGCGGAGGAGCACCCCGACCTCCTGGAGCCCGCGCTCCACGGCCTGGTCCCGACGAACCGAACGATGTTCACCGCCCTCCATGGAGCCTTCCGGACCGGCGGCACGTTCCTCTACGTGCCCAGGGACGTTCGGATCGAGCTGCCGCTGCAGACCGTCACGAGCCTCCACGACGACGGGACCGCCGTCTTCCCGCACACCGTCTTGGTTGCTGACGAGGGAGCGGACGTCACCCTGATCGATCGTTATGCCTCGCCGGACCTGCCGCGAGCGTTCTCCGACGCGATCGCGGAGATCTACGTCGGCGACGGGGCCCGCGTGCGGTACGCGTCGATCCAGGAATGGGGTTCGGGGGTGACCCACCTGGGGATCCAGCGAGCCAGGGTCGGCCGCGACGCGGAGTTCCGCTCGCTCGCGATCGGGTTCGGCGCGTCGCTCGCCCGGGCGGAGGCCGAGACGGTGCTTGCAGGACCCGGCGGGTTCTCCGAGATGCTCGGCGTGTTCTTCGCCGACGGGACCCAGCACTTCGACCACCGATCCGTGCAGGACCACGGGGCTCCGCATTGCACGAGCGACCTGCTCTATAAGGGCGCGCTTCGCGACTCCTCGCGCGCGGTGTACAGCGGCTGGGTCCACGTCCGACCCAGCGCGCAGAAGACCGACGCGATGCAGACCTCTCGGAACATCGTGCTGTCCGAGCACGCGAAGGCGGACGCGATCCCGAACCTGGAGATCGAGGCGAACGACGTCCGCTGCGGACACGCGGCGAGCGTCGGCCCGGTCGACGACGACACGCTCTTCTACCTCGAGAGCCGCGGTATCCCGCGCGCGGAAGCGGAGCGACTGATCGTGACCGGCTTCTTCCAAGAGGTGCTCGACCGTGTCGCCCTGGAGGAGGTCCGCCGGAACGCCGAGCTCGCGATCCAGGAAGAACTGGGGACCGAGCAGCTCGTGAGGGCCGGCTGATGGCGGTGTCGGTTCGGGTGTGCTCGGTGGAGGACGTGCCGACGGGCGAGGCGCGCAGGTTCGCTGTGGACGGCCGGCTCGTCGCCGTGGTCAATCTGGGCGATGAGGGGTTCCGGGCGGTGGACGCGATCTGCTCGCACGAGCACTACTACCTGGACGAGGGCGAGGTCGACGTCGACGAGGGCACGATCGAATGCCCGAAGCACGGATCGACCTTCGATCTGGCGACCGGCCGGCCGATCGTCCTTCCCGCGATCGCGCCCGTCGAGGTGTTCCCGGTGACGGTATCCGACGACGATGTCTTGATCGAGGTGTGACGAGATGAATGAGACGAGGGGCGCCGCGCCCGCGACCTTGGAGATCCGCCGCCTGCATGCGGCGGTCGACGCACGGGAGATCCTCCGCGGGATCGACCTGACCGTGCAGCAGGGACAGATCCACGCGTTGATGGGGCCCAACGGTTCCGGGAAGTCGACCCTCTCGAACGTGATCATGGGCCGACCCGGTTACCGGATCACCGCGGGCCAGGTGCTCTTCAACGGTGAGGACATCTCCGGCCTGACCCCGGACGAGCGGGCCAAGCGCGGGCTGTTCCTCGCCATGCAGTACCCCACCGAGGTGCCCGGCGTCTCCGTCGTGAACTTCCTGCGGACGGCGCACCAGTCGATCAAGGGCGAGCAGATCTCAGCGATGGCGTTCCGCAAGCACATGAAGACGCAGATGGATCGTCTGGGCATCGAGGACGCCATGGTGCAGCGGTACGTGAACCAGGGGTTCTCGGGCGGGGAGAAGAAGCGGAACGAGGTCCTCCAGCTCGCGGTGCTCGAGCCGTCGCTCGCGATCTTGGACGAGACGGACTCCGGGCTGGACATCGACTCGCTCAAGCTTGTCGCCGAGAGCGTGAACGAGCTTGCCGGGCCCGAACTCGGGGTCCTCATCATCACGCACTACCAGCGGATGCTGAACTACATCACACCCGGCTTCGTTCACGTCATGATGCAGGGACGCATCGTGAAGTCGGGCGGCGCGGAGATCGCCCACGAGCTGGAAGAGAAAGGGTACGAGGGCCTGCGGAAGGAGCTCGGGATCGAGAACCTGGGCGAGCTGGACGAGGGAGTCGACGAGGGAGTGGCGTGAGATGAAGACGCTCGACGTCAAGGCGATCAGGAACGACTTCCCGATCCTCCGGCGCACGTTCAACGGCAAGCCGCTCGTGTACCTGGACTCGGGCGCCACATCGCAGAAACCCGAGCAGGTGATCGAAGCGGAGTCGCGTTTCTACCGCGAGCACAACGCGAACGCACACCGAGGGATCTACACCCTGGGCGAGGAGGCGACCGAAGCCTACGAAGGCGCCCGGGAGAGGATCGCCCGCTTCTTCGGCGTCGACGACCCTGCTCGGCTCGTCTTCACGCGCGGCACGACCGAGTCCGTCAACCTGGTCGCCTACGGGTGGGCGCGGCACTCCCTCCGTGAGGGAGACGAGATCCTGATCACGGAGATGGAGCACCATTCGAACATCGTGCCGTGGCAGATGGCCGCCGACGCGACCGGTGCGCTGCTCCGCTACATCGGCCTAACGGACGACGGGCTGCTCGACCTGTCCAACCTCGGCGAGCTGCTCACGGAGCGAACCAAGATCCTCGGTGTGACGGCGATGTCCAACGCGCTCGGAACGATCACCCCGCTGCGGCAGCTCGTCGACGCGGCCCACGCCGTGGGCGCCGTCGTCGTGGTCGACGCCGCACAGGCCGCGCCGCACATGTCCCTGGATGCCGACGCGCTGGATGTCGATTTCCTCGCGTTCAGCGGTCACAAGATGCTCGGGCCGACCGCGAGCGGCGGCCTGCTGGCCAAGCGCGACCACCTCGACCGACTCGAGCCGGTGTTCGGGGGCGGGGACATGATCCGCGAGGTCTTCCCGGATCACGCGACGTGGAACGACGTCCCCTATCGGTTCGAAGCCGGGACGATGCAGGTCGCTCAGCAGGTGGGTCTGGCGGTAGCGTGCGACTACCTGGACGCCCTGGGCATGGACGCCGTCCGAGCCCACGAGATCGAGCTCACGCGGTACGCGCTCGACCGGCTGCTCGAGGCCGGTGCGGTCGTCTACGGCCCCAAGGACACCGCGATCCGCGGCGGTACGGTCAGCTTCTGGTACCACGACGTTCATCCGCACGATCTCGCGACGATCCTGAACGAGGAGGGTGTTGCGATCCGCGCGGGACATCATTGCGCGCAGCTCGTGATGCGACGCTTCGGGACCCCGGCGACGGCCCGGGCATCGTTCTATGTGTACAACACCGCGGAGGAGATCGACGTTCTGGTCGCGACGCTCGCACGCGCGGGCGACATCTTCGCGATCTAGGCTCGATCGGCGACGACAGGGAGACGACGTGGCGCTCGACGACATCTACAAGGAAGTGATCCTGGACCACTACAAGAGCCCCAGGAACAAACGGGAGCTGCCCTCGGCCGAGCTCTCCTGCACCCGCAACAACCCGCTGTGCGGCGACGAGATCACCGTGTACGCCCATGTCGACGACGGCAGGATCGCCGAGCTGACGTTCCAGGGGGCGGGCTGCTCGATCTCCCAGAGCTCGGCGTCGATGATGACGGAGGCGGCGGCCGGTGAGCCGGTGGGGGAGGCGCTCGACCTCGCCGCCGCGTTCCGCGGCATGATGGCGGGCGACGTCCAGCCGGACGAGGATCGCTTCGGCGACCTCGTCGCGCTCAAGGGTGTCGTGAAGTACCCGATCCGGATCAAGTGCGCCGTGCTCGCGTGGGACGTCCTCCAGGAAGCGCTCCAGAGCGCCGGGGAGGCCAGCGGCGCGCACCCCCACGCGGTCGGCTAGCACGACGCGGCTGGCTCGAAGCGACCGCGGCCCGTAGTCTCCGCGCGTGGCACGGGTCCTGGCCCTCATCGCGATCGCGCTCTCGCTCATCGTCGTCGGGGCGGGTCAGGCTCGAGCCGCGGAGCGCATCCCTTCGTACGACGTCGATGTCACGATCGACCCTGACGGATCCCTCGAGGTCGTCGAGACGATCGACTACGACTTCGGATCGACCCCGCACCACGGCATCTTCCGCGACATCCTGACGACGCTCCGCTACGACGACCGGTACGACCGTGTGTTCCCGCTCGAGGTGCGTTCGGTCACCTCGACGACCGCACCCGACCCGTACGCGGTCGAGGACCAGGGAGGCGGCGTGACCAGGATCCGCATCGGAGACCCGGACCAGGAGATCACCGGCGAGGACGTCTACGAGATCCGGTACCGGATCGAAGGTCCGCTGAACGCGTTCGTCGATCACCTCGAGCTGAACTGGAACGCGATCGGCGATCGATGGGACGTCGGGATCGACCGTGTGGCGGTGGTCGTGCACGCGCCCGTCGAGATCCAACGGGTCGCGTGCTTCGCAGGTCCGACAGGCTCCAGGGAGCCGTGCTCGGTCGCGCGGTCCGACGGAACCGACGCGACGTTCCGCGCGAAGGGGCTCTTCCCGCACGAGGGGACGACCGTGGTCGTCGCGCTGCCGCTCGCCGCGGTCACGCCGACTCCCCGACCGATCCTTCGTGAACGCGTCACCCTCGTGAACGCGTTCCGGGTGACCCCGATCCGGGGTGGCATCGCCGGCGTGGTGGCGCTGAGCTTGGTCGCCGGCATCGGGGCGCTGCAGTGGAGGACCGGGCGGGACCGTCGGTACCGCGGCTCACCGGTGGATCAGACGATGGGCGGCAGCGCAGGAGATGAGCCGGTGCCGATCGGCGACGCGGATTCGAGCGCGCCGGTGGAGTTCACCCCACCCGAGGGTCTGCGCCCCGGTCAGATCGGCACCTTGATCGACGAACGCGCGAACACGCTCGACGTGACGGCGACGATCATCGATCTCGCCGTGCGTGGATTCCTCACGATCCAGGAGATCCCCAAGGAGGGCTGGTTCGGGAAGCCGGATTGGCGGCTCGTCAAGCTCGAGAAGGGATGATCCCGACCTGCTTCCGTACGGGCGCGCCCTCCTGAACGGTCTGTTCCGCGA
>JBKOZW010000070.1:0-4829 GCA_046726095.1 Actinomycetota bacterium | reverse complement strand
CGTACAGCGCGTCGATGCGGTCCACGACGACCGGCCAGTCGAAGTCCTTCGCGCGGTCGCGGCCGGCCGCGGCTAGGCGGGCGGCCAGGGCCGGATCGTCCAGGACGCGGCCGGCCGCGACCGCGAGCGAGCCGGGGTCCGACGGCGGGACCAGGAGCCCGTCGATCCCGTCACGGACGACCTCGTCGTAGCCCGGCGTGTCGCTGGCGACGACCGGGAGACCGGCGGCCATCGCCTCGACCAGGACCACGCCGAAGGATTCCCCGCCGGTCGAGGGTCCGAGGTAGAGGTCGCAGGCCCGCGCGAACGGCGGCAGTTCGCTGTTCGGCACGGTGCCGAGCATCGTCACGCGGGCGCGGAGCTCGGGGGCGAGGGTCGCGAGGGCGTCGCGCTCCGGTCCGTCCCCCACCACGACGAGCCGGAGGTTCGGACGGGTCGCCGCGAGCGTCGCGAACGCTCGAACGGCGACCCGGAACCCCTTGCGCACGTCCAGGCGCCCGACGAACAGCAGCCGCCTCCCCTCCGGGAGTTCCGCCGGCTCGGCGGACCCGAAGCGGGCCGTGTCGACACCGTTCGGCACGATCTCGAACGTCCCGCCGATCCGGGCGTGCTCGAACGCCTCGGCGCGTCGCGAGACGGCGATCCGGACGGCGATCCGACGGACCACGCGGCGCAGGATCGGCGCCGCCAGGTCGTAGAGCAGTGCGCGCCCGGCTCCCGAGTGGAAGGTCCCCACGACCGGCGCGCGCGCCTCGAGGGTCGCCCACATCCCGGTCGAGGGTGCCGTCGGCTGGTGCGCGTGTACGACGTCGGGCCCGAACGCGGAGAGGACCTGCCGCACCCTGCGCCGTGACCAGGGACGCAGATCGATCGGAGCGTTCGAAGCGTTGTACGGGATGTCGATCGGACGTCCGACCCGCACGACGTGCGGGTCGAACACGGCGGCGCGCGACGGGGTCACGACGATCACGTCGTGACCCCGTTCGCGCAGCTGCTCCGACAGCTCCCGCACGTGGACCTGCACACCGCCGGCGTCGTCCCACGCGTAGGGACACGCGAGGGCCACGCGCACGTCAGTCGTCCTGCTCGGACCAGCCCGGCAGGAACAGGTGCCAGTCGGGCGGTGAAGCGGAGATCGCGCGCTCGAATGCTCGGGCGATCTCCTCGGTGATCGCCGTTGCGTCGTCGCGTCGACCGCCGGTGCGCGGGACCTCGGCGAGCGGATGCAGGACGCAGCGCCAGCCGTCCGGCGTCTCGTAGATCGCCGCAACGACGATCGGCGCGCCGCTCGAGATCGCCAACAGCGCGGGCCCCGCGGGGAGCCTCCGCCGCCCGCCGAACATCTCGACCTCGACCCCGCGGCCCGTCAGGTCGCGATCGGCGACGAGCGCGACGACGCGCCCGTCGCCGATCGCCTTGCTCAGCTCTCGCCCCACGCGGCCGTTCTGGTCGAGCCCGATGATCGTCATCCCGAGCGCCCGTCGATGCTCCAGGAAGAGATCGAACAGTTCGTCGGGACGCAGCCGTTCCGCGACCGACACCACCGGCAGACCGCGCTCCAGCATCGCCCGCCCCGCCGCGTCCCAGTTGCCCATGTGTGGAAGGACCGCGACGACGCCGGTCCCGGCCTCGACCGGCTCGCTGAGATGCTCGAGCCCGGTCCACGTGAACGCTCGCTCGATCTCGGCGTCGGTCCAATCGACCACGTCGAACGCGTCGAACCAGTACCGGGCGTATCGCCGGAAGGCCTCCTTCGTGGAGGCCACCACGAGCGGATCGTCCGCCGTCCGGCCGAGCACGCGCGCTTGGTTCCGCGCGACGGTCGAGCGGACCCCCGGCGCGAGGTGGAACGCCGCCGTCCCCGCCCAACGGAACACGAGCCTGCCGGTCCGCGTCGGAAGGGTCTTCCCGAGCCACGCGACCATCGCGAACGCGCGATAGGCGATCCGCTCGCGCGTGCTCGCTCCCCGGCTCACGCGCGCGCCTCACGGGCGACCTGCCCGGTGCGCACGATCGCCGCCAGGCCGGACAGCGCGGCGGCGGACCACACCGCCCAGCCCGGGCGGTCGGCGAGGAGCCCCGCCGAGACCACGGCGTACCGCAAGCCCCGCGCCACATGACTCTCCTCGACCGAGTACCCGAGGGCTGCCCCCCGCGCCCGGACGTAGGAGGACAGGAAGCTCGCGCAGAGGGCGACGATCGCTCCGATCGCGACGCCCGGCGACCCCGTCCGGGAGAGCCACGAGATCGAGCCGAGCACGGCCGCGTCCCACCCGCGGTCGAGGAGCTCCGTGAGCATCCGGTCCACCGGGCCGCCCTCACCGTGGTTCGCGCGGTGTCCTCCGATCAGCAGGAGCACACCCCCGAGGCCGGCGAGCACCCCTGCACGGCCGAGCTCGTCCGCGATGACGAACCAGGCGGCGCCCGCGGCGAGCGTGGCTCCCCCCAGGAGGACGGCGCGCGTGAGCGCCGTCCCCGGCGGCTGTCGCTGGAAGCGCACCATCGAACGGGCGCGAGCGTAGCAACTCGGTAGGATTCCGGAACCGCGACCCGGCGCGATCCGGCCGTACCTCGGCTGAAGAATCGGCCAGAGCATCGGCCAGGCATCGGCCAGAGCCTCGGAAGGAGCCGTGTTGAACACGTACGACGCGAAGGACATCCGCAACGTCCTGTTGGCCGGTCACGCCGGAGCCGGCAAGACCACGCTGCTGGAAGCCCTCCTGTTCGCGTCGGGATCGATCACCCGCATGGGCACCGTGGAGGACGGCAACACGGTGTCCGATCACGATCCCGACGAGCAGCGACGGGGGGTCTCGGTCTCCCTCGCGATGGCGCCGATCGAGTGGAAGGGCGTCAAGATCAACATCCTCGACGCGCCCGGCACCGCGGATTTCGTCGGGGACCTGCGCAGCGCTGTCCGCGCGGCCGACGCCGTCCTCGTCGTCGTCTCCGCGATCGACGGCGTCGAGGTCCAGACGGAATACGCCTGGGAGCTCGCGGTGGAAGAGGGGCTCCCGCGCGCGATCTTCATCAACAAGCTCGACCGCGAGCGCGCGGACTTCGCCGCGACGCTCGATCACCTCGTCTCCGCCTTCGGGAACCAGGTCGCGCCGTTCGAGCTCCCGATCGGTCAGGAGCACGAGTTCCAGGGCATCGCCGACCTTCTCCACGAGAAGGCGGATCTCTACCCGAACGGCCCGATGGCCGAGGAGTCGGCGTGGCCCGATGACCTCCACGCGATGGCCGACCCCGCGCGGGAGAAGCTCGTCGAAGCCGTCGCGGAGTCGGACGACGCGCTGATCGAGGAGTACCTGGAGCAGGGCTCGCTCCCCGAGGAGCACATCGTGAGCGGCGCGAAGGCAGGCTTCGCCGCCGCGCGGCTCGCCCCCGTGATGGTCGGCTCGGCGTCCAAGGCGATCGGCGTCGACCGGCTCCTCGACTTCATCGTAGAGGAGTTCCCCTCGCCGCTCGACCGCGGTCCGATCACGGTGCTCGGTAAGGGCGGCGAGGCGAAGGAGCGTCCCTGCGATCCGTCAGGGCCGACGACCGCCTTCGTCTTCAAGACGGTCTCGGATCCCTTCGTCGGTCACGTGACGATGTTCCGCACGTTCAGCGGACGGATCCGTCCCGACAGCTCGATCTACAACGCCACGCAGGCGACGGAGGAGCGGCTCGGCCAGCTCTTCACCCAGAAGGGCAAGGAGCATGAGACGGTGGCCGAGGTCCCCGCGGGCGACATCGGGGCGGTGGCCAAGCTCCAGGCGTCCCACACCGGGGACACGTGGTCGACCAAGGACGACCCGGTCCAGCTCCAACCGGTCGAGCTCCCGGAGCCGCTGCTCGCGTACGCGATCTCGCCGGCGACGAAGGGCGACGAGGACAAGCTCGCGACCGGCCTCGCTCGGCTGCGCGAGGAGGACCCGTCCTTCCACGTCGCGCGCAACGAGGAGACGCACCAGCTCGTGATCTACGGGATGGGCGAAGCGCATCTCGACGTTCAGATGAGCCGCTTGAAGGCTAAGTTCGGCGTCGACGTCCTGCACGAGCCGGCCAAGATCGCCTACCGCGAGACGGTCCGGGGCAAGGCCTCGGCACAGGGCCGTCACGTGAAGCAGACGGGCGGCCATGGGCAGTACGCGATCTGCATGATCGAGCTCGAGCCGCTCCCACGCGGCGAGGGCTTCGTCTACGAGGACCGGATCACGGGCGGCGCGGTCCCCCAGCAGTTCATCCCCTCGATCGAGAAGGGGATCGTCAAGACGATGTCCGAGGGCGTGATCAGCGGGAACCCCATGGTGGACATCAAGGTCACGCTGGTCGACGGCAAGTTCCACACCGTCGACTCCTCCGACATGGCGTTCCAGATCGCGGGCTCGCTCGCGCTCAAGGAAGCGGTCGAGAAGGCGGGCGTCGTCCTGCTCGAGCCGATAGTCCAGCTGTCGGTCGTCGTCCCCGAGTCGTTCACCGGCGACATCATGGGCGACCTCAACGCGAAGCGCGGCAAGATCCAAGGCATGGAGCAGATCGGCGGCGGGAAGCAGCGGATCAACGCCCTGGTCCCGCAAGCCGAGGTCGCGCGCTACGTGATCGACCTGCGTTCGATGACCGGAGGACGCGGCGCGTTCTCGATGACCTTCTCGCACTACGAGGAGGTGCCGTCGCACCTCGCGTCGAGGGTGATCGAGGATTATCGGAAGGCCCGCGAAGAGGCCCAGAAGAGATAGCAGCGCTCAGCCGACGGGCCGGACCTCGTTCAGGAATCCCAGGACGACCCCGTCGAAGCGCTCGGGCTGGCGCAGGTTGACCACGTGGTCCGCGCCCTCGATCAC
>JBKOZW010000069.1:0-3923 GCA_046726095.1 Actinomycetota bacterium | reverse complement strand
ACGGACCTCTACGAGCTCAACATGGCGGTCAGCTACCTGCGCCGAGAGATGACGGGTGCGGCCACCTTCAGCCTCTACGTACGCAGGCTCCCGAAGCAGCGCGGCTTCCTGGTCGCGGCGGGGCTGGAAGACTGTCTCACGTTCCTCGAGGGGTTCGGCTTCGACGAGGACGACCTCCGGTACCTCGGCTCGATCGGCTTCGACGACCGCGCGCTCGAAGACCTCGCGCAGGTCCGGTTCGACGGCACCGTATGGGCGGTACCCGAGGGGACGATCGTCCACGGCGAGGAGCCGATCCTGGAGGTCACCGCGCCGATCACGATCGCGCAGCTGGTCGAAACCGTGCTGCTCAACCGGATCACGCTGCACACCACGCTGGCCTCGAAGGCCGCCCGGTACGTGCTCGCGGCGGAAGGCAGGGACCTCGTCGACTTCGCGTTCCGGCGGACCCACGGCTCGGACGCCGCGATGGCCGCCGCCCGGGACTCCGCAATCGTCGGGTTCGTGGCCACGTCGAACGTGGCCGCGGCCAAGCGCTACGGGCTCCAGGTCGCGGGGACGATGGCGCATTCGTTCATCGAGGCGTTCCCCTCGGAGGAGGAGGCCTTCCGATCGTTCGCGCAGGACCACCCGAAGCGGACGACGTTCCTCGTCGACACGTACGACTCGCTGCACGGCGTCCGCACAGCGATCGCGGTCGCGCGTGAGCTCGCGATCATCGACCGGGTCGGCATCCGGCTCGACAGCGGGAACCTGGACGAGCTCGCGCGCGGCGCGCGGGCGATCCTCGACCAGGAGGGACTCCCCACCGCTCGCATCTTCGCGAGCGGCGGCTTGGACGAGCACGAGGTCGCCGAGCTGGTCCGCGCCGAGGCGCCGGTCGACGCGTTCGGCATCGGGACGCAGATGGGCGTGTCCGCCGATGCGCCGTACCTGGACACCGTCTACAAGCTCGTCGAGTTCAACGGACGACCGGCGATGAAGCTGTCGGCGGCCAAGGCGACACCTCCCGGCGCGAAGCAGATCTGGCGGAGCGGCGACGACGAAGGGGACATCCTCGGGCTCCGGAGCGAACAGCCCCCGGCGTTCGGATGGGACCCGCTGCTGCAACCCGTGATGCGAGACGGCGAGCGTGTGGATCCCGCGCCTCCGCTCCGCCGGATGCAGCACCGGTTCCAGGATGAACTGGTGCGACTCCCGGCGAAGGCGAAGCGCCTGTCGCATCCGGAGCACGTGCGTGTGGGTCATTCGCCCGCGCTCGCCGCCCTCACGACCCAGACGCAGGCGGACGCGTTGAGCCGCGCCGGGCTGAGCGAACCTCGCGGCAGCGACTGAGCGCTACGCGGTCGGGAGCCACGCGTCGCGGGACGCTTCGTAGCGGGTGATGTCGTCGTCGTGTCGGAGCGTGAGCGCGATCTCGTCGAGCCCCTCCATCAGGCGCCACCGCGTGAAGTCGTCGATCGCGAAGGTCTCGCTCACGCCCGGTGCGCTCACGGCCCGCGCGTTCAGGTCCACGACGATCCGGGTGGTGGCGTCGTCGAGCACGGCATCCATCAGCGCTCGGACCGACTCCTGCGGCAGCTCGACGGGAAGGAGTCCGATCTTGAGCGAGTTGTTCCGGAAGATGTCGGCGAAGCTCGGCGCGATCACCGCTCGGAAGCCGTAGTCCTCGATCGCCCATGGCGCGTGCTCGCGGCTGGAACCGGCGCCGAAGTTGGGCCCCGCCAGCAGGATCGTCGCGCCTGCGTACCGTGCGTCGTTCAGGACGAACGCCGGGTCCTTCCGCCACTCGTCGAACAGGAACGGCCCGAAGCCGGTCCGCTCGATCCGCTTGAGGTACTGCGCCGGGATGATCTGGTCGGTGTCGACGTCGGCTCGGTCCAGCGGGACGGCGGTGCCCTCGATCCGTGAGACCGGCTCCATCACAGGTCCTCCGGGGTCGTGAAGTGGCCGGCGATCGCGGTCGCGGCCGCGACCTGCGGGCTGACGAGATGCGTCCGGCCGCCCTTGCCCTGACGTCCCTCGAAGTTGCGGTTGCTCGTCGACGCGCTGCGGTCGCCCGGGCCAAGGATGTCGGGGTTCATGCCCAAGCACATCGAGCAGCCGGCCCCGCGCCACTCGAAGCCTGCGGTCCGGAAGATCTCATCCAGGCCCTCGCGCTCGGCTTGGAGCTTGACGGCCACGCTCCCCGGCACGACGAGGGCGCGCAGGCCGTCCTTGACCTTCCGCCCCCGCACGACCCCGGCGGCGGTCCGGAGATCCTCGATCCGCGAGTTGGTGCAGGAGCCGATGAAGATCGTGTCCGGTCGGATGTCGCGGATCGCGATTCCCGGCTCGAGGGCCATGTAGGCGAGCGCACGCTCGGCTTCGGGGGTCGCCGGCGAAGGGACCTCACCGTCGATCGTCGTCGACTGCGCGGGGTTGGTCCCCCAGCTCACGTACGGTCGAAGGCCGCCCGCGTCGAGCGTCACGCCCGTGTCGAAGGTCGCACCGTCGTCGGTCGGAAGCGAGCGCCAGTGCTCGAGCGCGCGCTCCCAGGCGCCTTCGGGGGCATGCGGCCGGCCTTCGACGTACGCGAACGAGGTGTCGTCCGGCGCGATCAGCCCCGCGCGCGCGCCGGCCTCGATCGACATGTTGCAGACGGTCATGCGTCCCTCCATCGAGAGGGCGCGGATCGCCGAGCCGCGGTATTCGACCACGTGCCCGACGCCGCCCCCGGTCCCGATCGTCGCGATGATCGCGAGGATGATGTCCTTGGCCGAGCAGTCGGGTGGCAGGTCGCCGTCGACGGTGACCGCCATCCACTTCGGCTTGGCTTGGGGCAGCGTCTGGGTCGCAAGCACGTGCTCGACCTCGGAGGTGCCGATCCCGAACGCGAGCGCGCCGAACGCCCCGTGCGTCGAGGTGTGCGAATCGCCACAGACGATCGTCATGCCGGGCTGCGTGTAGCCCATCTCCGGGCCGATCACGTGGACGATGCCCTGTCCGGTCGACCCCCACGGGTACGACGTGATCCCGAACTCCTCCGTGTTGCGGCGAAGCGCCTCCATCTGACGGGCGCTGACCTCGTCCGTGACGGGGCCGCTCGTGGTCGGGACGTTGTGATCCATGGTCGCGACGGTGAGGTCGGGGCGGCGGACGGTGCGGCCGTGCGATCGCAAGCCATCGAATGCTTGGGGGCTGGTGACCTCGTGGACCAGGTGCAGGTCGATGTAGAGGAGATCGGGCTCGCCGGGCTCGCGACGCACCACGTGGCGGTCCCAGACCTTCTCCGCGAGCGTTCGTCGTGGCATCTGCATCGCCTCCGGATCACGTGGAGCTTCCGCGGCTCGAACCGTCGGCTCCCCTCCGCACGCCGTGTTCCATATAATGGAACTCAGTTCCGATATTTGGAACAGAGAGGATAGCATCTTGCCCACCCCAGAGAACCCGGAGGAGTCGGCGATGCGCGATGCGCGTTGGGCCCTCGGCGTCCAGGATCGCCAGCGGGTTGACGCGCGCAGGCCGGCCGCCGAGCACCGACGCCCCGAAACGCCGGTGGGCGTCCTCGACCGGGCCGTTTCGGTGCTCGACGCCGTCGAACGAGGCTCCCGATCGTTCACGGCGATCGTGGAGGCGACCGGGCTCACGCGCCCGACCGCCCACCGCTTGCTCAGGTCCCTCGAGGATCACGGGTTCCTGTTGCAGGTGGGCGGGCTCGGCTACGCGCTCGGCCCACGTCTCCTGGGGCTCGCGAGCGCGGCGATGCGCGAGCTCCCGCTCCGGGAGCTCGCGCGTCCCGCGCTGGAGCGCCTCGCACGCTCCACTGGGGAGAGCACCCAGCTGTTCATCCGCGACGGTGATCGACGCATCTGCGTCGACACCGTCGAGTCCCACAAGGAGCTCCGCACGATCGTCGACGTCGGCGCCTCGCTCCCGCTGAC
>JBKOZW010000068.1:0-9984 GCA_046726095.1 Actinomycetota bacterium | reverse complement strand
CTCCGCGACCTCGTGCTGCAGGGCGGTGGACAGCTCCCCCGACTCGATCCGGCGGGCCAGGTCGACCTCCTGCGCCGCGTTGAGCAGCGGGACCTTGCCGATCTCCTTGAGGTACATGCGCACCATGTCGTTCGTGGGTGCGCGGAGGAGATCGACCTCGATCCTGACCTGGGTGGCGGCATCGGTGTCATCCCCGGGAACCTCGATGACCTCGATGCCCTCGGTGGTGAGGTGCTCCTGGATCTGCGTGAGGAAGTCTTCGACCTGCTCGGGTGTGAAGTCCTCGACCGGCACCGCCTCGAGGAGGTCTTCGGAGGTGACGAATCCACGCTCACGGCCCCGAGCGACGATCGCTTCCTTGACGTCGTCGATGCCGAACGGCTCACGCGCCGTGGCGGCTTCGCTCAACGGGGGTCCTTCGCGATCTCGGGCACGACCGACCTAGTGTACGGAACGGCACGGCCCGCGACCCGGTACGCACGCACCACCGTCACACCTCTCCGTGGAGGCGCTGACGGATCCGCCGGAGCTCTCCGTCGACCTCGGCGAGGTTCCGGAAGAGGGTCTCCCACTCCGGATCGACGGTGGGGTTCAGCTTCTGCAGTTCCATCCGCATCCGATCGCTCCGCGACTTGAGCAGGAACTCCTGGAGACGCTCGCGAACGCCCTCGGTGTATTCGCGGGTGTGGTCGCCCTCGAGCGGTTCGACGACGAGCGACGCGATCTTGCCGGCGAGCTGCGGATCGGGCCCTCCGACGATCGCGCCCACGTCACCGTCCGCGTCGCGGAGCTCCACGAACAACCGACGGTTGGCGGGCGTGCGGAAGTGGTCTTCGGTCAGGGTCCCCACGGTCTCGCGGAAGGTATCGGCGTCGGAGGCGAGGAGTTTCAACATCTCGCGCTCCACGCGCTCCTGCGCCGTGGTCCTCTTGATCGCCTTGGCGACTTCGGAGGGCCGTCCGCCCAGATGCCGTTCGAGCGACTGGAGCACGCTGGACTCTGACACGCCCGCCAGGTCGGCCAGGAGCCCGGCGTACTCGCTGCGGCGCACGGGGTCGGTCAGCTTCTGCAGGTGTGGGAGCGCGTCCGCGACCGCCGCCGACCGCCCTTCGACCGACGTCAGGTCGTGGCGCTCGACGGTGCGGCGGATCATGTACTCGACGAGCGGCCGCGCCTGTCCGGCCGCGTCGCGGACCCCTTGCGCGCCGTGCTTCGTGACGAACTCCGCAGGGTCGAGCCCGTCCGGGATCACCATGACGACTGCCTGGACGGGGAACGACTCCTGAAACGCCGACGCGCGCTCGGCGGCGCGCGCCCCGGCCTCGTCCGAATCGAACGCGAGTACGGCGCGCTGCGCGAACCGCGACAGGAGCGAGAAGTGCTTCTCCCCCAGCGCCGTGCCGCACGTCGCGACGGCGTTGTCGATCCCGGCCTGCGCCAGGCCGATCACGTCGGTGTAGCCCTCGACGACGAAGGCCTCACCTGAGCGCGCGATCGCCCCACGCGCGCGGTCCAGGTTGTAAAGGACCTCCTGCTTGCGATAGATCGAAGTCTCCGCCGTGTTGAGGTACTTGGCCTGCTCCGCCGCGCGCGGGTCGCTCGGCAGCACGCGCGCGCCGAACCCGATGTTGCGGCTCTGGAGATCCTGGATCGGGAACGTGATGCGCCCACGGAACCGGTCGCGGACGGTCCCGTCGTCTCCGCGCGTCGCCAGTCCCGCCTCCAAGAGGATCTCCGGCGACAGACCCGCGGATCCGACGAGCCGGCGCAGCAGGAAGTCCGGGTAGCCGGGCGCGTACCCGATCCCGAAGCGCTCGATCGACTCGGGCGTGATCCCGCGCTCGGCGACGTAGGCCCGGGCGTCGGCAGCCTCGCGCCCGCCGCTCAACATCGACGCGTACAGGGCAGCGGCCTCTTCGTTGGCTCGGTAGAGGGCGGCCCGGCGCGCGGCGGCGCGCTGCTCGGCCGGGGAGTCGCCCTCGTAGCGGAGACGTACGCCCGCGGACTGCGCGAGGCGTTCGATCGCCTCCACGTAGGAGAGGTGCTCGAGCTCCCGCAGGAACGTGATCGCGTCGCCGCCCTTGCCGCACCCGAAGCAGTAGAAGACCTGCTTGGACGGCGACACGCTGAACGACGCGGTCTTCTCCTGATGGAACGGGCACAGCCCCGAGAGCGAGTCGTGCCCGGTCTTCTTGAGGGTGAGGTAATTGCCGACGAGCTGGACGATGTCCGTCCGCTCCTTCACCGCGTCGATGTCGTCCTGGCGGATCCGCGCCACGCCGCTCCTATCGCGCTACAGGAGCCAGCCCCGGGGAAGGAAGAGCCGCTCGTAGGTCCTGAGAGCGTACCGGTCCGTCATGCCGGCGACGTGGTCGGCGACCCGGGTCGGAAGGTCGCCCGGCGCCGACCGGTACTCGGCCGGGAGCTCGTCCGGATGCTCCAGGAAATAGGAGAAGAGATCGCGCAGGAGCTTGACGGCCTTCTCGTGATCCTCGTGCGCTCCCTCCCGGAGGTACACCTCCGCGAACATGAAGTCGCGGAGGTCGTCGAGTGCGCGGAACACCGGCTCGGACAACCGCATGTCCGGCTTTCCGTCGCTCTGCTCGACCAGGTCGGTCACGAGCGTGTTGATCCGTTCGGAGTGGGTGGCCCCGAGGGTGTCGATCGCGCCGGACGGAAGCTCGTCCGGCGCGAGCACACCCGCCCGGATCGCGTCGTCGACGTCGTGGTTGACGTACGCGATCCGGTCCGCGTAGCGCACGACCTTGGCCTCCAGCGTGGAGGGCGGCGGCATGCTCCACGGATGGTGGAGCATGCCGTCGCGAACGTCCCAGGTCAGGTTGAGCCCCTGGCCATCGTTCTCCAGGTGCTCGACGACGCGGAGCGATTGCTCGGAATGCCGGAACGGCCGCCCCAGGAACGGCGTGAGCGCCTGCTCGCCCAGGTGCCCGAACGGCGTGTGTCCCAGGTCGTGGCCGAGCGCGATCGCCTCGGTCAGGTCTTCGTTCAACCGCAGCGCACGGGCCACCGTGCGGGCGATCTGGCTGACGTCCAGCGTGTGCGTGAGACGCACGCGGTAGTGGTCGCCCTCGGGAGCCAGGAACACCTGCGTCTTGTGCTTCAGTCGCCGGAAGGCCTTGGCGTGGACGATCCGGTCGCGGTCGCGTTGGAAACAGGTACGCAGCCCGTCCGGCGGCTCCGGGTGCTCCCGGCCCCTGGACTCGGCCGCCAGGACGGCGTGCGGCGACAGCGTGTCGCGTTCGATCTGTTCCGAGCGTTCACGGGGGGTCACCACGGCGGTCATGGTAGCCGCAGGTGCCGACGGGCTCTGAGGCTCATCGGCCGAAGAGCCGGTAGTAGAGGTACGCGAACGTCTCGCGGACGTAGCCCTTGCCGCGTGACTCCTCGCTGGTCGCGCCCGAGGTCCAGGTCGCCGAAGCGTACCCGGTCATGCCGAGATCGTTCGCCATCGCCTTGATCCGCGCGTTGTGCCACGGGTCCGAGACGAGGAACGCGCTCGAGAGGGACCGGTCGTGCAGGGCCCGCGCCGCAGCCTGCAGGCTCTCGTACGTGGTGCTCCCGACGGGAAGCGCCACGATGGCGTCCGACGGGATGCCGCGTTCGACCAGGTAGCTCTCCGCGGCTTGGGCTTCCGTCGATGTGTCGCCCGGCTGCTTCCCCCCGACGGTCACGATCAGATCGGCCTTGCCCTGCTGCCACAGCCGGAGCGCCTGATCGAGCCGGCCCTGGAACACCGGGGAGGGCGTGCCGTTGTATTGGGCCGCGCCGAGAACCACGATCGCGTCGGCGTGGTCCACCTCGCTCGCGTCGTCGTGGTGCGCCGCGCGCCACACGACGACCCCGGACGCCGCAATCGCGACGATGACGATGAGGAAACCGACCACGAGGATCGTCGCGATCGGGTGCCTGCGGAACAGGCGCACTGCGCCAGGCTAGCAGGCGCGGTGCGCCCATCCGCAGGCCCATCAGTCCAAACAGGTCGACGTGACCGCGCCGATCCACTCGGCTTCGGTCGCGGTCCCCCGGAGTCGGTCCTCCACCCCCGACCGCGTCGCGTCGGTCACCGCCAGGACGTAGAGCGCGCCGTACCGCTGCGGGATCCCCGTGAAGCACGCGCCGGGCGACACGACGACGTGGCCGTCGTCGGATCCGAGCGCAGCCACGACGTCCGACCTCGGACCGTCGAGGTCGTTCGGGTCCGCCGACGACGCAACGACCGCCAGCCATTCGGTCGTGGGGGCCGAGGTCGAGCTGGACGGCGACACGCCCGTCCTGGGTGCCGGCTCGCTCCGCGACGAACATCCGGGGAGCGGACCGAGCAACGCCCCCATCAACAGGGTCACGGCGACGGATGTGCCAACCATGCGCGCGCTCCCCTTCAGATCGAGACGACCCAGGACCAATCCGCCAGGTCCGGAAGCGCCTGCCGGAACCGCGCGAGATCCGCCTCCGGATCGTCGGATGTGATCGGCACGATGACCGCCCACACCCCGGGTCCCAAGACGGCCGGCGCCTGCGTGGCGTCGACGACGGTCGCGGGCAAGTCGATCGCGCTCTCGATCCGCGCAGCTGCCTCGTTGGCCAGATCGGAGCTCGAGAAGTCTCCGACGAGGATCTCGTCGAGGCCGGACGCGTGCGTCTCGGTCGTCCCATGCTCGCCTGTGGCCGGCGGTGCGCCGTGTCGACCGCCGGTCGGGATCGGGCCGATCGAGAGGATCGACAGCGACGGCGCCGCAGCCCACCTGCTGGAGTGATCCGTCCGCCTGCTCGCGATCGATCCTCCACGACCCCGTCGCGCCGTCGCGAAGGTTCCACAGGCGAACGGAGCCATCGAACCCTGCCAGATACATCTCTTCCGGTAGGGATCGCAGTTGCGTCGCCGTGGAGCCTTGGAGCCGCCACAGCTCGAAGGCGGGCGACCGATCGAGCGAGGCACGGCCGTGCACGCGCACGAACTCCACCGTGCCGTCGGACGTCGGGAACGGCGTGCGGACGACGGACCACCGGTCCGCGCCGGCCGAGAATCGCGTGAGCTGCGTCCACCGACCCGGTCCGCGTTCGTAGCGCCAAAGGTTGCTGAGGTACTCGTCCTCAGGGACGGCGTCGATCGCGGGCGACCCGATCCCGACGACGATCGTCCCGTCGTCGTTGAACCGTGGCGAGAACGCGATGCCGTGACGCACGGGACCCGCGATCCGCCGGACCGCCCCGGACCCCGCACGGACGATCCCGAGCCCGCCACCCTGCGCCCAGACCAGATCGCCGGTCGCGGAGAGCGAGGGGTTGAGCGCTTCGCCGTCCGCGAGGAACCGGCGGACGCCGGCCGACGTGTCCGCGACCACGACATCGCCGCCCCTGCGGTCCCGGACGTAGGTCGTCCCGACACCGGCTCTGAGCGACACGTGCCGGAGCACGGCGGTGCCCCGATCGGGTGGGGTCACCCGGGTGACCTGGGCGCCTCGCACGATCGCGATCGCGTCGCCGTCGGCGGCCGCGATCGTCGATCCGATCGTCAAGCCGGCGACGTCGGCCACCGCGGGCGAGCGGGCACCTCGGCAACTTCCGGCGGCGATCGCGGCCTGCGGCGTCACGCCGAGTCGCGCGACGACGGCGAGCCCACCGAACGACGTCGCGACCAGGATGGTCATGAGCTTCTTCATTGGGTCGTTCCCTCCTCGCTCAGTAATCCGTCACGTACTGGAAGTGCATGGGATCGGGCCGCGACCAGTGGATGCCCCAGAAGAAGAAGTGGCCCGGATACACGCCATGCCAGACGTTCGGGAGGTACCGGGCATAGTCCTTCCCGTCGGCGCCCTTGCCGTTCCAGTAGTCCTGGCCCATGGGGTTCCGCGCGGAGTTCGTGTCGATCGCGGCGCCGAACGCGTGCGTCGACCAGCTGGTCGTGCCGGCGATGTAGCGACAGTTGTACCCACCGACCAGGTAGTCCACGGCCTTGTCCCGCTTGTCTTTGGCTACGTGGTTGCGGATGTTGTACCCGACGTCGCGCGCGATGTACGGGTGGTAGTAGACGTAACCGGGCACGTTGCGGGCCGACTGCGACGGCCAGTACGACCGGGAGTTGTTCGCTCGGTCGCTGCACGGCTGCCCGAACGTCTGCACGAGCTGTGTGTAGCCGGACGGCCGTCGGGGGATGCCGTCCGAGCTGTGGTCGTGGACCCAGCCGTCGATCACGACCGCGTGCGCGATCGCCGGCGCGACGGCGATCGCGCATGCGGCAACGAGCGTCACGAACGACCGGCGCCGTCCGAGGGTGCGAGCGGGCACGGTCACCACCTCCTCTGGGGGAGGAAGGGCTCTTACCGGGAAGGTTCGTGCACGCTACGCCGTCGTCGCGCGAGGGACCGTGATGCGCGTCACGCGGGGATCGTCACGCGCTCGCCGATGCGAACGCGCCGACGACCGCCTGACCGGCCGCGAGCCGAGCGGTCTCCACGCGGAAGGGGGAGCAGCTCACGTAGTCGAGCCCGATCTCGTCGCAGAACCGAACGCTCGCCGGGTCGCCCCCGTGCTCGCCGCAGATCCCGACGTGCAGCGCGGGGTTCTCGGCACGCCCCTCGTCGGACGCGATCCGCATCAGCCGGCCGACACCTGGGACGTCGACCGTGACGAACGGGTTCGCCGGCACGAGCTTGCGCTCCTCGTAGAGGCCGACGAACTTGCCGATGTCGTCACGGCTGAATCCGAAGGCGGTCTGTGTGAGGTCGTTCGTCCCGAAGGAGAAGAAGTCGGCGGTCCGCGCGATCTCGCCGGCGGTCACCGCGGCGCGCGGGAGCTCGACCATCGTGCCCCACTCCAGGTGGGAGAGCTCGACGCCTTCGCGCCGAAGGATCTCCTCCGCGACCGGCTCGAGCTCCGCCCGGGTCTGAGCGAGCTCGGGGGCCGCGGCGACCAGCGGGATCATGATCTCGACCTGGGGATCGCCTCCGCCGGAACGGACCTCGCACGCGGCCTCGACGATCGCGCGGATCTGCATCGCGTAGAGCCCTGGCTTGAGGATCCCGAGCCGCACACCGCGGAGGCCGAGCATCGGGTTCGCCTCGTGGAGCTGCCGGACCTTCGCGAGCACCTTCTCCTGCTCCGCCACGTCCTCGCCTCGTTCTTGCCCGAGGGCCACCTCCACCGACAGGGCGGTCAGGTCCGGGAGGAACTCGTGCAGCGGCGGATCGAGCAGCCGAACCGTGACGGGCAGACCGTCCATCGCCCGGAAGATGCCGACGAAGTCGCCGCGTTGCAGCGGCAGCAGCGCGTCATACGCGACCTGCTCTTCCTCCGGAGACTCCGCGAAGATCATCTGCTGGACGGCCGCGACGCGCTCGGGACCCAGGAACATGTGCTCGGTCCTGCACAGCCCGATCCCCTCCGCGCCGCGCTCGCGCGCGTTCGTGGACTGCTCAGGCGTGTCCGCGTTGGCCCGCACGCGCATCCTCCGGCTCGCGTCGGCGACGCCCATCAATCGCTCGAACGCCAGCCAGACCTTCTCCGTGCGCGCGGCCTCGTCGCCGACGCGCGCCTTCTCCAACACCGACTCCTCCATGGGCAGCTCACCAACGAAGACGGCGCCCGTGAAGCCGTCGATCGTGATGACGTCGCCCTCCTTGACCGTGGTCCCGTTCGCCGTGAACGCGCCGGCGCGGGTGTCGATCCGGATCTGATCGGCGCCGCAGACGGCCGGGATCCCTTCGCCGCGGGCGACGACGGCGGCGTGCGAGTTGGTGCCGCCCGCCGATGTCAGGATCCCCTGCGACGCGATCATCCCGTGGTAGTCGTCGGGCGTCGTCTCGCGCCGCACCAGGATCACGTGGGCGCTCTCCTCCTTGGCGCGTCGCTCGGCCTCGTCGGCCGTGAACACGACCTCGCCCGTCGCCGCGCCGGGCGACGCGTTCAGGCCCTGCGCGATCGCCGTCGCGCCGTCCGCCTTGGCCCGGCGCTTGAACAGCTCTTCGAGCCGGTCGGCATCGACGCGGAGCACGGCGGTGTCCTCGTCGATCAGGCCTTCCTCCAGCATGTCGTACGCCATGACCCATTCCGCGAGCGCCGTTCGCTTGCCGATGCGCGTCTGGAGGATCCAGAGCTGGCCCTTCTCGATCGTGAACTCGATGTCGCACATGTCGCGGTAGTGCTCCTCGAGCGTGTTCATCACGTCGCGGAGCCCGCGGTACGAATCCGGATCGAGACGCTCGAGCTCGGCGAGCTTCAGCGTGTTCCGGATCCCCGCCACCACGTCCTCTCCCTGAGCGTTCGGGAGGTAATCGCCGTACGGCACCCGCTCGCCGGTCGAGGGGTCGCGCGTGAACGCCACGCCGGTCCCCGAGTCGTCCCCGCGGTTCCCGAAGACCATCGCCACGACGTTGACGGCCGTGCCCAGGTCGTCGCTGATCTTGTTCTGACGGCGATAGTCCCGCGCCCGACGTCCGTTCCATGATCGGAACACCGCGTCGATCGCGAGCCGGAGCTGGTCCTTGGGATCCTGCGGGAAGTCCTCGCCGGTGTGCTCGCGATAGATCGCCTTGAACCGGTCGATCAACGCCGCCAGGTCGTCGTCGTCCAGGTCTGTGTCCTGCGCATTCGAGCCCTTCCGCTCCTTCGCCTCGTCGAGCGCGCCTTCGAACGCGTCCGCCGGCACGTCCATCACGATCTTGCTGAACATCTGGATGAAGCGCCGATACGCGTCGCGCGCGAACCGCGTGTCCCCTTCGGTCTGCTTCGCGAGGCCTTCGACGGACGCGTCGGTGAGCCCCAGGTTCAGGACGGTGTCCATCATCCCCGGCATCGAGAACTTGGCGCCCGACCGGACGCTGACCAGGAGCGGATCGTCGGCGTCGCCGAGGGTCTTGCCCATCGCCTCCTGCAGTGTCGCCAGGTGTTCGCCGGCCTCCTGCAGCATCTCGGGTGGGGCGCCTCCCTGCTTCAGGAACGTCAGGCACGCTTCGGTGGTGATCGTGAACCCTGGGGGGACCGGCAGTCCCATGTTGGTCATCTCGGCGAGGTTGGCGCCCTTGCCGCCGAGGAGGTCCTTCATGTCCTTGTTGCCTTCGGAGAAGTCGTAGACGTACTTGGTCACGGGATCGCCTCCGACGAGCTGGTCAGCGAAGAGGTGGTCAGTCTACGAGGCCGACCCAGCCGGAGGGACGCGGCGCGGACCCCCAGACGCGCCTAGTACATGCCCCAGACCTTCCAGCCGTCGGCGCGTCTGATGAGGTACAGGACGAAGTCCATGCTGGCGCTGTCCGTTCCGTCATCGATCGTCACGGCCCAGGTGAGACCCGCCACCTCGGATCCACAGTCGGACGCGATCGGATCGTCGGCCGCGGAGGCGCTCCCGAGGACCGGGTCGGTCTCGGCTGACGCCGTGACATCGACACCGTTCTCGCTCGCGGCGGGATCGGAGAGCGTCGCCACGGTCGCGTCGTCGCCCGAGAGGGAAGCGCGAACGAAGGCCGTGGCGGCGGCCTCGGCCGTCGTCGCGGCGTCCTCGCCCGGCTGGACCACGTCGGTCGTGCCCGGGCACGCCGTGAACGTATCCCCGGTCGGCGCAGGGTCGAAGCTCAGCGAATCGAGGACGTCCCACGCCTGCTGCTGCCGTGCCGGATCCGCGTACGCCTGAGCCCCCATCCCGACGAAGACGTAGAAGCCCCTCCCCGCGTCGGCGAACCCGAGCCACCAAGCATGGACGCCGGCGATCGCGAGCCGCAGCGTTCGGCCGCTCGGCTCCGGGCAGAGCCGGCTCCAGTCGTCCCCTCCGCAAGGCTGGGACGGCTCGAAGCGAGCGGGGCGCGCGGCGAACCCGGCCGCGTCGCCGGCTTCGTTGACCCAGATCAGGATGTCATCCGGGCCGAGATCCTCGAGCGCGCGGCTCGGCAGCTGGAAGTCGGTGACCGCATGGCCGCCCGGTCGGAGCGCGTAGGTCCCCATCGACAGGATCTCGTGGGGACTGCTGACCCA
>JBKOZW010000067.1:0-13961 GCA_046726095.1 Actinomycetota bacterium | reverse complement strand
GGCGGTCCTGGCCGGGGCGAGCTCTTCCCGCGCGAACCGTCGCGCGCGCTCCCCCATCGCACGGAGGGTGTCAGGGTCCCCAGCGAGGCGGTCGATCGCGCTCGCCAGTTCGGCGGGGTCGGGAACCCCCGGCGCGATCCGAACCACCACGTCATCCGGCACTTCCAGGTAGGTCCCGACACCGCTCACGATCGAAGGGGTTCCGGCGTGGAGGGCGCGGACGAGGGACCCGCTCGTCTCCCCGCGGTGCGGGTACCGGAGGTTGACGAGGACGTCGAACGCGCACAGCCACGCGAGGAAGTCGTCGTCCTGGACGTCGCGGAACGCCGTGACGTGATCGCCCACGCCCGACGCGCGGATCGCCGCGTCGAGGTCCCAGCCGGCCTTCCGGCCGACCAGGAGGAGCCGGACCTTCGAACGGATACGCGGGAACGCCTCCAAGAGCTGCTGGATGCCCTTGGTGGCGTTCAGGTCGCCGGCGATGCCGACGAGGATCTCGTCGGCGTCGCCGACGCGCGCCCGCATCGCGTCTCGTCGGTTCCGAGCCCGGTCGACGTCCTCGTCCCGTTCGACGACGGGGTGCGGGGCGACGGCGATCGGCGTCCGGCACCCGATCTGTTCGAGATAGGCCTTGGCGAAGGCGGAATGGACGATCACGGCGCGCGCCCGGCGGACGAGCTGCGCGCACCACGGGATCGCGAGCGGATCGTCGTCGGTGGCGGCGCCGGCGCGGGCGGCGAGCATCGCCTCCGCGCGCGCCGGCGCCGCCAGCGGGCTCTTGACCTCGCCCAACCCCCAGATCAGGCCGTCGATCGCCAGGTCGTGGAGCACCACGACCCCCGGGTTCCAGACCGACAGCGCGTAGATGTCTCCATGGAACTCGACGTTGTTGCCGATCTGGAAGACACCGACGTCGGCTTCCCGGACGCGGGGGAGCGCGGAACGGCCGAGCGGCCAGACGCCGTCGATCTCATGCTCCTTTCCCGCCGCGGCGAGTCCCTCGAGGACGGCCGCCGCGTACGTGGCGATGCCGGTCCGCTCCGGGGGCAGCGGCGAGACGAACGCCACGCGG
Organism: Actinomycetota bacterium; assembly: GCA_046726095.1. Taxonomy (GTDB): domain Bacteria; phylum Actinomycetota; class UBA4738; order UBA4738; family HRBIN12; genus AC-51. Next base: position 12,889 of record JBKOZW010000067.1, on the reverse strand, counting down.
GCCATCAGCCCAGGAGCCGTCGAACGATGCTCGGCCAATCGGGCATCTTCTCCTCCACGAAGATCCTCCCCGCGGAGCCGAGGCGGTCGGCGCGCCCGCGGTCGGCCGCGAGCGCGTCGAACGCGGACCCGATCGCTTCGGGGTCGGGTTCGACGACGATGCCGGTCTCGTCGTTGCGGGCGAACTCGAGCGGTCCCCCAGCGTCCGTCGTCACGACCACGGGCCGCCCGGCGGCCATGCCTTCGATCGTCACGTAGCCGTAGTCCTCGTCGAACGGTCCGAAGTACACGGCGAGCGCGCCTCGGTACAGGCCGACCAGTTCGTCGTCGGAGATCCCGACCCGGATCTCGACGCGATCGCCGAGCCCCGCGTCTTCGATCCGCGCGCGGATGTTCGGGAGCTCGACGCCGGTGCCGACGAGGATCAAGCCCACATCGGATCGCACGCGACGCATCGCATCGACGGCAAGGCCCTGGCGCTTCAGCGGGTCGAACCGGCTCGGGAACAGGATGTGTCCACCGTCGCCGGATCCCGGTGGCTCCAGGAGGAGCCGCTCGGTCAGGTCGGAGCGGTGGTACAGGACCTCGCCCGGGATCCCGAGGGAGCGCTCGAGACGACCCCTGACCGTCTCCGAGTTCGTGAAGATCCGTTCCGCCTCGCCCAGCGCCAGGCGGTCCGACGTGATCACGAGGTCACGGATCGCCGGCCCGTCGGGCGACCGCGACAGGTCGCCGAACTCGGGGTGATCCCACAGTTCGTACGCGGTGCGTTGCTGATGGATCAGCCAGACGATCTTCCTCGGATGCCGCACCAGGTACGCCGGGAACTTCATCGCGACCACGAGGTCCACGTCGATCCCGTTCGCCTCCGCGATGTCGAGACTCCGCCACATCGCCATCTGGTGGACGAGCTCGGTCGGCGGCGCCCAGCGGAACGGGATCGTCGCCATCTCGGCTTCGTGTCCCTCGGCGCGGAGCGCGCGGACGAGGCCGTTCGCGTGCGTCTCGGCGCCGCCCGACATGAACGGCGGCTGCGGGTGGCAGACGAGGATCCGCATCAGGCCGTCCTCGCGATCAGCGCGTAGTCCTGCGGCCGTCCCTCCGCGTCGTCGTTCATGAGACGCACTTCGACGCGGTCGAAGCCGGCGAAGCCGGCCATCACGCGGAGCGTCTCCGGGTTGGCGGGCCAGGTGTGCGTGATGTCCCCGAAGAACCAGTTGGTGAGCGCGTCGACGTTGAGCGGATAGATCGTCTCGATCAGGAACGCTCCCCCCGGGGCGAGCACGGAGCGCGCGAGCTGCAACAGGGGCAGCCACGTTCCCGGGTCGAGATGCTCGACCACCTGGATCGCGCTCATCCCGTGCGGGACCTCGCCGTCGTACGACGCGAGGAAGTCCGGCAACGATCCCTCGACCGCGTCGAACCCTTGGTCGAGGCAGGCCTGCACGGCCTGGGGGGAGATGTCCATGCCGAGGACGCGCCACCCCCAGTCGCGCAGCATCGAGAGGAACTGTCCCTCACCGCACCCGAGGTCGAGCCAAAGCGGCGAGCCAACGCTCCGCTCGCGGAGCTCCGTGGCGAAGTCGCGGTATTGCTCGAGCTTCGCCTGGATCGACTCGGGGCTCCCGCGGAGTGCGGCCTCGAACCGCCAGTAGAAGGCGTCCGGCATCGGGGAAGCGGATGCCGGCGCGGCGGGGGCCCCAGGAGCCGTGGGTGCCGGTCCGGTCGCGGCCGGCGCACCGGCGGCGAGTCGACGGGTCAGCGCCTCGAGGTCGGCGGTCGCGGTCCCGACCCGCACGTCGTGCTCGTGCAGCCTCGACACGAACTCGGTCCGGAGCTCTTCCCACGTGGCTTGCGCCTCGCGGAGCTCCGAGCGGAGACGCTGGACCTCGGAGGTGAGCGCCACCGTGTCGCTCCTCGCGCTCGCGAGCTCCTGCGACGTCTCCAGACCGAGGAGCGCGAGATCGGCGGTGACCCGATCGTAGCGCCGCATCAGCGGCCGCATCACCTGGAAGATGAACCGCTTGAACCGGCGCTTGGCCGGCGACCCGATCTCGAGGACGGGGTCGTCGGGGAGGGGAGCCGCGCCGTGGTCCCGCCGCATGGTGGACTCGAGCTCGCTCCACCCCACCGAGAGGTCGGACCACCCGCCCGCCTGGATCGATCCGACCCGATGGTCGGCCATCGGCATGGCCGCCCAGTACACCTCGCGGGCGAGCTCGTCCGCGGCGGAGCCCGAGCCGGCGCGGGTCGGCTCTTCCTTCTCCCCTTCTTCCACCCGGAACTCCTGCAGCGTCGCGGCCGGGGTCAGGCTAACGGAAGGGCCGGCGCGGAGCCCCGGCCGGCCGGGCTCAACGGGGCAGCCGGTACGACCGCCCGCGCCGCTCGACGAGCCCGTCCCGGACGAGACCCTCGAGGGCCGGGTCGACGCGCGCGGCCGGGAGGCCGGTCGCGCGCGTCAACCCGGCGACCCCGGCCGACCGACGGTCCCGCAGGACCGCGAGGACGCGGCCGCGTGCCTCGCGGTTCGACCCGGGGAAGCGTGTCTGCGGGCGGCTCGCCAGGCGCGCCGCGGGGGACCCGCGGGAGCGGCACCGCTCTGCGAGCGGACACCGCTCGCAGCGAGGCACCGGCAGGCAGATCTCCCGGCCGAGATCCATCACCGCCTGATGCCAGGAACCCGGGTCGGCGCGATCGAGCAGCCGCAGCGCGACGTCGGCCACCTCGCGCTCGTCGCACATCGTGGCGCGCGACACCACGCGACGGACGTTCACATCCATCGCCACGATGGGCACGCCGTACGCGATCGACGCCACGGCCGCCGACGTGTATGGCCCAACGCCAGGGAGCGAGCGGAGGTCGGCGGGATCGGGCGGGATCCGGCCGTCGAACCGCTCGACGATCGCTCGCGCCGCCGCGTGGAGCGCGACGGCTCGCCGGTGGTATCCGAGCCCGGCCCACGCGCGCAGGACGTCGGCGCGCGAGGCCCGCGCCAGCGCTCGTACGTCGGGGAACCGTTCGAGGAACCGTTCGAAGAGGGGTGCGACGCGCGACGCCTGCGTCTGTTGCAGCATCACCTCGCTGACCAAGACGGCGTAGGGATCGGGCGGATCCGTCCGCCACGGGTAGCTGGACCGCCGCGGCCGGTACCACTCGCGCAGCGAGCGACGGACCCGACTAGGCTCAAGGTCGGTCATGCCGAGCCTCCGCGAGCTGATGAGCGACGATCTCGTGACCGTGGTGCCCACGGTGACCGTCGCCGAAGCGGCTCAGGTGATGAGCCTCCGCCGGGTCGGTGCCGCGCTCGTGGTCGACGGCGACGAGCTGCTCGGGATCTTCACGGAACGCGACATCGTCCGGGCGCTCGCTGCCGAGCACGACGCCGCGACGCACGACGTGGGCTCGTGGATGACCAAGGATCCGTTCACGCTCGACGCCGAGGCCTCCGCCCAGGAAACGCTCGCGCTGATGCTCGCCAAGGGCTTCCGTCACGTGCCCGTCACCGAACGTGGCCGGCTGGTCGGGATCGTGTCGATGCGCGACCTCTCGATCCGGTAGAACACGCAGTCGAACCGAAGCTCAGAAGCCGGCTCGGGAATCCGCGCTGTCCATCGCCTTCACGGTCTCTCGCAGAGCTTCGTGAACCGCGCGGAAGATCTCCGCGACCTGCTCGGGCTTGGTGGTGGCGGCCGCCCCGCGCGAGGCCCACGCCGTGATCTCGCATGCCTTGTCGAACACGTGCCAGTCGGTCTCGCGAGACATCGGTCCTCCTGTGTGCATCGGGGTGGGCGCCGTTCGAGCCTCAGGCTAGCCGAAGTCGCTCGTGGCGATGTCGGGATCGCCGCCACGCGTTCGTCGTCTAGGGTGGACGAGCGGCGCGGGGTCGCTCCGGCCACGGGAGGTGTCATGAAGTACGTGTTGTTGATCTACACGTCGGAGAAGGAGATGGCGGCGGTCCCCCACGACCAGCAGCACGCGATCTACCAGGAGTACGAGAAGGTCGCTCGGGAGTTCGAGGAGCGCGGCGTGATGCGGGGCGGGGACGAGCTCGCGGACACACCGGCCGCGACCACCGTCCGGGTTCGCGATGGCCAGCAGCTCGTGACCGACGGCCCCTTCGCGGAGACGAAGGAGCAGCTCGGCGGTTACTTCATCGTGGAGGTCGACGACCTGGACACCGCGATCGAGCTCGCCGCCAAGATCCCCGGTGCGCGGCACGGATCCATCGAGGTCCGCCCGATCATCGAGGGATGACCGACGCCCTCGGGGCCGTCGAGCGCGCGTTCCGGGAGGGATCCGGGCGGGCGGTGGCGGCCCTGATCCGGGCGACCCGTGACTTCGATCTGGCCGAGGAGGCCGTCCAGGACGCCTTCGAGACCGCGCTGCGGACCTGGCCGGACCGCGGCGTCCCGGACAACCCGGAGGCGTGGATCGTCACGACGGCCCGGAACCGGGCGATCGACAAGCTGCGGCGCGACCGGGTCGGTCGTGAGAAGACCGGGGCGGCCGCCCAGATCGCGGAACTCGAGTCGATCGGAGACGACGTGCAGGAGATCCCGGACGATCGCCTCCGCTTGCTCTTCACGTGCTGCCATCCGGCGCTGCCCATGGACGCCCGGGTGGCGTTGACGCTCCGGACGGTGGGAGGTCTGTCCACGCGAGAGATCGCGCGCGCGTTCCTGCTCCCCGAGCCGACGCTCGGCCAACGGTTGACGCGAGCCAAGCGCAAGATCCGGGAGGCGGGCATCCCCTACCGGGTTCCACCTCGTGACCTGCTGCCCGAGCGTCTCGACGGTGTGCTCGCCGTCCTCTACCTCGTGTTCAACGAGGGCTACGAAGCGACGCGGGGCGAGCTGCTGCGAGCCGAGCTGTGCGACGAGGCGATCCGGCTGACGAAACTCGTCGACCAGCTGCTGCCGGGCGACGGCGAGGTCGGCGGGCTCCTCGCGTTGATGCTCCTGCACCACGCGCGGTGGGCGGGCAGGACGGACGAGGCAGGCGACCTCGTCCTGCTCGAGGACCAGGACCGCTCACGCTGGGACCACGCGATGATCGACGAGGGCCTCGCGATCCTGGACCGGGGGGCGCGGCGCCCGGGCGCGTACCGCGTGCAGGCCGAGATCGCGGCGTGCCACGCCCGGGCGCCGCGCCCCGAAGACACCGACTGGCCGCAGATCGCCACCTTCTACGGTCTGCTGGTGACGTTGCAGCCCTCTCCGGTGGTCGAGCTCAACCGGGCCGCCGCCGTCGCCATGGCCGACGGACCCGACAGCGGCCTCCGCCTGCTGAACCCGCTGGCCGCAGACCTGGAGCGGTACCAACCCTTCCACGCCGCGCGCGCCGAGCTGCTGCGCCGAGCCGGGCGAGCCGGCGAGGCCGCAACCTCGTACCGGCGGGCGCTGGAGCTCACCACGAACGACGCGGAGCGACGGTTCCTGGAACGTCGCCTGGCTGCGCTGCAGGGCGCCTGAGCGGTCCCGCCGTTCACGCCGCCGTCGGAGGCGTGGCGTAGCATCCGGGTCGGGATGCTCTTCCCCACCACGGACTTCGCCATCTTCTTCTGCCTGGTCTTCCTGGGCCACTGGTGGTTGAACCACAACGCCCGCGCCTGGAAGGCGTTCATGATCGCGGCGAGTTACGTCTTCTACGGATGGTGGAACTGGCACTACGTCTTCCTCTTGGCGGGTGTCTCGGTGATCACTCAGCTCGCCGCGGTCGCGGTGAGCCATCAGCACCAGCCCAAGCGGCGGATGACGGTGATGGGTCTCGGCGTGATCGCCACGATCGCGCCGCTCGTCTACTTCAAGTACTACGGCTTCTTCACGGTCAACGTGACGAACGCGGCGACGTCCCTCGGGCTGGACATCGCGCCCCCGCTGATCCAGGTCGTGCTCCCGGTCGGCGTGTCCTTCTTCACCTTCATGGCGATCTCGTACATCGTCGACATCTACCGGGGCGACTTCGAGGTCTCGAGCTGGAGCGACCTGTTCCTCTACCTCTCCTTCTTCCCGCACCTCGTCGCGGGACCGATCGTGCGTCCGAACGAGCTGATCCCGCAGCTGGACATCCGGCGCGATCCGCGACACGTCGACATCGCGGGGGCCGCGTGGCTGATCCTCGGCGGCCTTTTCAAGAAGGTCGTGATCGCGAACTACCTCGCGGGGGCGATCGTGGACCCGGTGTTCGGCGATCCCGCACGGCACAGCTCGCCGGAGGCGATCCTGGGGATCGTCGCGTACGCCGTCCAGATCTACTGCGACTTCAGCGGCTACACCGACATCGCGATCGGGGTGGCCAAGCTCCTCGGCTTCCGGTTCCCGCAGAACTTCGACCGGCCCTACAGCGCGCGTTCGGTCCAGGAGTTCTGGCGCCGCTGGCACATGACCCTGTCCCGCTGGCTGCGCGACTACCTGTACATCCCCTTGGGTGGGAACCGTCGGGGCAACGTCCGCACCTACGTGAACCTGATGATCACGATGCTCCTGGGCGGGCTCTGGCACGGCGCCGCGTGGCACTTCGTGGTCTGGGGCGGTCTGCACGGGGTGTACCTCGCGGTCGGCCATTGGAAGCAGGGCAAGCGCGAGACTGGCCGCCTCGCCGAGCCTCCGGACACCGCCCTGGTCCACTGGATGCAACGGCTCGCGACGTTCACCCTCGTGTGCATCGCGTGGACGTTGTTCCGCGCCGACTCCGTCGCCACGGCTCTCACCCTTCTGGGCCGCACGCTCACGGCATGGACAGAGCCCTCGCCTCTGATCACCGTTCCCGTCCTCCTCGCGATCGGCGCCGGTCTCGTGACCCAGTTCGGTCCGCATGGGCCGGCCGATCGTCTGAAGGCAGCGGTGTCGCATCTGCGGCCGGTCCCGCTGGGCATCGCGATCGCCGTCGTACTCTTCGTCATAACCACGCTCGGCCCTCGAGGGGTCGCCCCGTTCATCTACTTCCAGTTCTGACATGGCCACCGGAACGAAGGAACCCGCGACCGAGGAGCGCCGCAGCGACGCGGCCCCTTCTGCCGACCGCCCCTCCCGGCGACACGCCATGCCGGCCGGCAGGGTCCTGGTCACGATCCTCGTGGGCACCCTGGTCTGGGCGCTGCTGTACGCGCCCGAGCTGAAGCGCTCATCCGAGGCGCAGCCGGAGGGTCTCCGACGGACCGTCTCGCTGGCCGTGCTCGGACCGATCGTGTGGGTCGAGGACCGTCTCGGGGTGACCCGGCTGATCGACAACGCCAGCAGCGCGCTGGGGCGCCACCCGAACGAGGCGGTCGGAGGCGACGACGCCGTCGACCCGCTGCCCCCCACCCCTCCGGTCACGGGCCATGACCGGCCTCGGCAGCCGCGCCACGATACGAGGCTGCGCGTCCCGAACGCGTCGAACCCGCTCCGGGTCGTGGTGGTCGGGGACTCGTTGGCACAGGGGATCGGAACGTTCGCGGAACGGGTGTTCCGGCCGAACCTCGTGAACGTCTTCCGGGAGGGCCAGATCTCGACCGGACTGTCGCGCGAAGACTTCTACAACTGGCCGGCTCGGATGCGGTACATCGTGCACCAGGCCCGCCCCGACCTCACGATCGTGATGATCGGGGAGAACGACGCGCAATCCCTCGCGACGCCGGACGGGGACACGGTCGCCGTCGTCGGAACGACCGGCTTCCCGGCGGCGTACCAGGAGCGCGCGCGCGAGTTCGCGAAGATCGCCACCTCCCTGGGTGGACATGTGATCTGGGTCGGGCTCCCGCAGCCCCGCGACACGCGCCGTTGGGACTTCATCGGCCGGCAGAACAGCGCCTTCGCCGCGGCGGCAGCCGAGCTCCCGAACGTGGCCTTCTTCGACACGTGGACCACGTTCGCCGCCTCCGACGGCGGCTACACCGCGTACTACCGCGAGGGCAACCACGTGACCCTCGTCCGGGCGGACGACGGCGTGCACTTCAACTCGGACGGCTACACGATCCTGATGCACCTGATCGCGAACTTCGCACAGGATCAGTTCCGCCTCGACTCCAGGACCTACGAGGGCTGAACCCCGCCAGCGAGATCCTTCACGAGATACATGCAGACCCCCGCGACGGGGAACGACCGACCGTCGTCACCCTCCAACAACGCGGCCGCGATGAAGGGCCCGTGGGCCGTCCGATAGCCCAAACGCTCGTACATCGATCGGGCGGCGGCGTACGACGGTTCCAGGCCGACGCCGAGCCCGATCCGCCCGGCACCGGCGGCGCGCGCCTCGGCCTCGGCTGCGGCGACCAGCGCGGTCCCGATCCCCCGCCGGGTCCATGCGGGTGACACTTCGAGGTCTCGGATCTCCGGACACCCCTCCCGGTACGCCGACGGCGACCACTCGACGTGCCCCGGGAAGACCACCATCGCCTTGCCGACCGCGTCGACGCCGACCCATGCGACGAGTTGGATCGCGAGTCCCCGCTCCTGGAAGCCGAGCCGGCGTCGGTACTCGGTCGCGTTCCACGCGGGCAGCCCCGTCTGGAACCTCACGAGCTCCTCGGGCCGGAGGCGGCGCACCTCGGGGGTCGCCCGCCCGTCGCTCAAGGGCTCCCGAGTCCTTCGACGAACCGACGGAGCTCGGGCAGGTGGTCGTCCATGTGCTTGTAGGCGCTCTCCGAGAAGAGGTCTTCGACGGAAGCCGTGAGATCCGGTTGCAGGTCCATCTCCGAACGGACGCGGTCTCGCGCCCGCGAACAGAGCTCTCGCGCCGACGGAACGTCGGCGCTCCTTCCCTCCTCCAAGTATCGGGCGTTCATCGGATCGCTGTCCCACCGGTGCCCTGAGTAGGTCCCTGCGCGGATCCGCTCGAGCTGATCGGCGATCTCGTCGTCCCAGGAGCCCATGTGCCACAGCAGGTCCTTCACCGACCACCCGTCGGGGTTCAGGGTCGGCTCGTCGAGGCGATCCGACGGCACGGCACCGACGAGCTCGTCGAACTCCCTCCAGCGCTCGCGCTCGACGCGGAGCAGCTCTTCGCGATCCATGCGATCGGGCGCTCGCGTCACCCGATCCCGGGTGCGTCGGGCAGCTCGGCGAGCGCCGCGTCCTCGTCCGCCGGGTCGAACTCGAAGTCCGGGAGGCGGCCGTTCAGGTAGTCGTCGTAGGCCTGCATGTCGAAGTAGCCGTGCCCCGAGAGGTTCACCAGGATCACTCGCTCGTCGTTCGCCTCGCGCGCCGCCTCTGCCTCCTCGACCACGGCCTTCACCCCGTGCGCCGATTCGGGCGCCGGCACGATCCCCTCGGCGTGCGCGAACCGGACGGCCGCGTCGAAGACCTCGCTCTGCGTGTACGCGCGTGCCTCCATGTGCCCGTGTTTGACGAGCAGCGACAGCGACGGCGAGTCTCCGTGGTACCGCAGGCCGCCCGCGTGCACGGGCGCGGGGACGAACGTGTGCCCGAGCGTGTACATCGGGAGCAGGGGCGTCATGCCTCCGGCGTCCGCCAGGTCGTAGGCGAACCGCCCCTTGGTGAGCGTCGGGCACGCGGCCGGTTCGGTTGCGACGAACCTGGTCTGCGTCGACCCCGCGAGCCGATCGGCCATGAACGGGAACGACAGTCCCGCGTAGCTCGATCCGCCGCCGACGCAGCCGATCACCACATCGGGGACCGGGTCGCCCGCGAGCGCCAGCTGCTGCTTCGCCTCGAGCCCGATCACGGTCTGGTGGAGCAACACGTGGTTCAGCACCGAGCCCAGCGAGTACTTCACGGCGCCGTTGGACGTGGCCGCGACCTCGACGGCCTCGCTGATCGCGATCCCGAGCGACCCGGTCGAGTCGGGATCCGCATCCAGGATCGCCTTCCCGGCCTCGGTCGTGGGGGAAGGCGAGGGGATCACCTCGGCGCCGAACGTCTCCATGAAGATCCGTCGGTAGGGCTTCTGCTGGTACGAGGCCTTGACCATGAAGACCTGGCACTCCATCCCCAAGAACCGGCAGGCCATCGACAGCGCCGAGCCCCACTGCCCGGCGCCGGTCTCCGTCGAGATGCGCTTCGTCCCGGCCTCCTTGTTGTAGTAGGCCTGCGGGACGGCGGTGTTCGGCTTGTGGGAACCGGCCGGCGAGACGCCCTCGTACTTGTAGTAGATCCGGGCGGGCGTGCCGAGCGCCTGCTCCAGTCGAACCGCGCGATGCAGGGGCGACGGTCTCCAGAGCCGGTAGATGTCGAGGACGCCGCCGGGGATGTCGATCCACTCATCGGTCGAGACCTCTTGCATGATCAAGGCTTCGGGGAACAGCGGTGCGAGCAGATCCGGCGTGACCGGCTCCTTCGTCCCCGGGTGGAGCGGCGGCAGCGGCTGGATCCCCGCGCCGACGAGCGAGGACATGATGTTGAACCACGCCGTCGGCATCTGGTCCTGCGACAGATCGAACCGAGTCGGCTCCACCATGGCGTCCTCCTGAAGGGATGGCTCGGGGATGGGGGCCGAGCCTACCGTCCGCGCGGTCTGGAGGGGAAGGCCGTCACGCGACCGGCTCGATCGAGACCTCGATCCAGCCGTCGATCTCTTTGGCGGTGAACACGAGGAGTGGATCGCGCGCCGGTCCCTCGATCGGTTCTCCGGTCTCGGCGTCGAACACGCTGTCGCATGACGTGCACGTCAACCGGTCGGAACGATCGTCGAAGACGCCTTCGGCCAACGGGCATCCGGCGCCCGTGCAACTCTCGCCGAACGCGAACAGTCGGCGCTCGTCGTGCGTCACCACCACGCGGCCAGCGGGCACGTCGTAGGCGCGGAGCTCTCCTTCCGGGATCTCCGCGAGCGAGCCGATCCGGACGAAGCCGTCCACCTAGGCACCCTTGAGGGCGGCGGATGCCCGCTGGGCGACCGTGATCACCCCGAGCAGGGCCAAGATCACGAGGACCGGCAGCATCGCGCCCGGGATCAGCAGTCCGATGATGAGCGCCAGGACCCGTTCGAGACGCTGGAACAGCCCGTCGCTGAGCGTCACTCCGGCGGCCTCGGCCTCTGCCCGCACGTGACTGACGGCGAGGCTCACGACGAGCGTCACGAGCGCCAGCGCCGCCTGGAGCGCCTCGCCGTCGGCGGCGAGCTTCCAGAAGAGGCACGAGAATAGGATCATGTCCGAGACACGGTCGAGGACCGAGTCCATGAACGCCCCGGCGCGGCGAGCTTCGCCGCGGTGGCGAGCGACCGAGCCGTCGAAGACGTCGCACGCTCCGGCCAGGATCAGGACCCATCCGGCCGCGAACCAGTGACCCGTCACGATCAGCACGCCCGTGATCCCGTTGAGGGCCAGCGACAGGAGCGTCAGCTGCCACGGCCGGACGCCGGTCCACAGGAGGAACGCGAGCACGCCCCGATACGGCCAGGCGAAGACCCGTTGCATCGCCCCGCCGGCGGCGCTCTCGCTCCGGCGGGGCGCGGGCATGTCTCGGACGCGCGGAACCTCCCGGACCGGGCGCGTCTCGCCTCGACCGTGCACGGTCATGGCGGGCTCACCCGGCGAACGGCTCGAACGAGACGATCCGGTACCGGAACGTCCCTCCGGGCGCCTCGTACGAGACCTCCTGCCCCTCGCCGGCGCCCATCAGCGCCGAGCCGAGCGGTGAGGACGTCGTGATCGTGCGCGCGCCGGATGCTTTCTCTTCGGCGTGCTCGGCGAGCAGGTACGTCTCGTCGCCCTCGTCGTCGTCGAGCGGCTTCAGGGTCACGAGCATCCCGGGTCCGACCTCGTCGGCTTCGACGGGCGCCTCGACGATCTCGGGGTCGCGCAGCATCTCCGAGATGCTGCGGATCCTCGCTTCCATCAGGCCCTGCTCGTTCTTGGCGGCGTCGTACTCGGCGTTCTCGCGGATGTCGCCGTGCTCGCGCGCCGCCTTGATGCGCTCGGCGATCGCCTCCCGGCCGGTGGTCGTGAGATTCTCGAGCTCAGCTCGGAGGCGGAGGTACGCGTCCAGGGTGAGCGTCGCCGACGGCTGCTGGCCCGCCGGGCGGGGAGCGCGGGCGCGCAGCTCCTCGGGGAGGTCGGCCATCACCAGAGTCTAGCCAGGCGCCGAGGCAACCCCGGCGACGAGCTCGTCGGTCCCCGATGGCAGCCACACGAGGAAGGAAGCCCCCCCGCCGTCGCGCTCCTCGGCCCACGCTCGGCCGCCGTGCAGCTCGGCGAACCGGGCGACGAGGGTCAGTCCGATCCCCGATCCCGGGGCGTGGGCGCTGGCGCTGCCCCCCCGCTCGAAGGGGTCGAACACGCGCTCACGGTCCTCCGGCGGAAGACCGGGCCCGTCGTCTTCCACCGCGATGATCGCCCCACCGTCGCCCGGCCGGACGCGGATCCAGATGTGCGCGTGCGGCGGCGTGTGTCGAGCCGCATTGACCAACAGGTTCTCGACGATGCGCTCCACCTTGGGAACGTCGATCGCGACGGTCGTCTCGACCGTGTCGATCGTCACCTGGCGGTCCACCGCGACCTCGGATTCGGCGGCGACGTTGCGGGCCACGTCCGCCAGATCCACGGTCGCCCGCTGCGGCTCGAGCAGGCCTTGCGAGAGCCGGTCCAGATCGAGCAGGTCGGTGACGAGCCGCTCGAGCTTGCGCGCGTTCCCCGCGATCCGATGGACCAGATCACGTTCGACGTCGGGCGTGAGCTGGAGATCGTCGCGATCCAACGTGAGCGCGCTCCCGAGCAGCGACGTGAGCGGCGTGCGCAGGTCGTGCGACACGGCTTGGAGGAACGTGTTCTTGAGCTCGTCCAACGAGCGCAGCCGAGCCGAGGCCTCGCGCTCCAGATCGAGCGCCCGAGCCAGGTCTTCTTCGGCGCGCTTCAGATCGGTGATGTCGAACATCACCCCCGACCAGAACCGCGGCTCGCCGTGCTCGTCGCGGACCACCTCCGCCTGGTCCAGGACCCACACGACGGTGCC